>CALQKQ020000193.1 GCA_943331195.2 Akkermansia muciniphila
AGGCGGATGGGGAGGGGGGAGGTGGGGAGCATGGGATTAAGGTTGGTGGGGTGGGGGCGGGGAGAAAGGGTGAATGAGGGGCAGGAGGGGGAAACAGCCTTAGGGAAAGGGGGTGATCTTTCCTCTGGCGCTGATTAAAGTAGGGGGGTAGGGGTAAGGTTTCCAATGGATTGCTGCCGGTTGCGGTGGGGTCCGGTATTTTTTAATATGCGAGAGATTACATTTCAGTCGCTGACGCGACGTTCGGAGATCGGGGCCAATTGTTATGTGCTGGATACGGGGATGGCGCGGATTGCGCTGGACTCGGGGATGCACCCCAAGGAGAAGGCCTACGAGGCTATTCCGGATTTTTCCCTGGTGGAAGACGGTACTTTGGATGCGGTTTTGGTCAGCCATTCGCACCTGGACCACGTGGGGTCGCTGCCGGTGATGCTGCGGCGGCACCCGCGGGCGGCGGCGTATATGTCGGCGGTGACCTCGGAGTTTGCCGATGCGCTGCTGCACAATTCGGTCAATGTGATGACCTCGCAGCGGGACCAGGATGGGATCAAGGAGTATCCCTTATTCACGCACCGGGAGTTAGATGGGTTGGTGCGCCGCTTTAAGACGCGGCGCAATGGGACACCGTTTGAGGTGGGGTCGACGGGGGTGAAGGCGGAGTTTTATGATGCGGGGCACTTGCCGGGGAGTGTGGGGATGCGTTTGGACATTGATGGCCTGCGGGTGTTTTACACTGGGGACGTGCAGTTTGAGGACCAGACGATTTTGAAGGGGGCGGATTTTCCGCGGGAGCACGTGGATGTGCTGATTTTGGAGTGTACCCGCGGGGCCTCGGAGCGGGCGGCGGGCTATAGTCGGGCGGCGGAGTCGCAGCGTTTGGCGGAGACGATCATGCGGTCGATTGACCAAGGCGGGAGCGTTTTGGTGCCGGTTTTTGCGCTGGGGAAGACCCAGGAGATTTTGATGATGTTGCACGAGCTGAAAGGCCAGGGGAAGATCAAGGCGAACATCCCAGTGCACATTGGGGGCTTGAGCAGCAAGATGACGCAGATTGTGGACAAGTATGCGGGGGAAGTGCGGCGGTCGCACGGGGGGTTCCGGCTGTTGGAATCGATGAGTGGGTTGGTGAAGTCCAAGAAGGGCGAGCGGGTGACGCGGAGCCAGGCGGGGCATGTGTATGCGCTGAGCAGTGGGATGATGTCGGAGCACACCGTGAGCAACGATTTTGCGCACCATTTCATCAACCAGCCGAAGAATGCGCTGTGTTTTGTGGGGTATGCGGATCCGGACAGTCCGGCGGGGACGATTTTGGCGTCGCGGCGGGGGGATGCGATCAAGCTATCCAATGGGCATCCGCCGGTGGAATTGAACTGCGAGGTGAGCCAGTTTGACTTTAGTGGTCATGCGCCGCGGCATGATTTGGTGGCGTATGCGCGGGAGTTGAATCCGCGGAAGATTTTGTTGGTGCACGGGGACGGCCCGGCGCTGGACTGGATGGCGGCGACGCTGAGCATGGCGTTGCCGGACTGCGAAATTGTGATTCCCTTGCCCGGGGAAAAGATTGCATTGGGCTAGGCTTGCCGTCTTGCGGCGGGGGGATGGGGGAGTGAGCCCCCGTTTCCCCCCGGGGAAGCGGCCCCGCTAAGGGGCGGGCTGGAGCTGTTCGAAGAGTTGTTGGGCGGCGGCGAGGGGGTCGTGGGCCGGGGCGGTGATTTCAGCGGCGAGGGGGGGGCCGCCGTGATCGGGGAAGACGAGGGCTTTGAGGTGCAAAGCGGCGGGGGTGATCCAGGTGTGGATGCCGACGGGGGTTTGGCAGCCGGCTTGGAGGAGTTCGAGGAAGCGGCGCTCGGCGGTGATGCGGGCGAAGGTTTCGGGGTGGTTGAGGGGGGCGAGGGCGGCGGCGAGTTGGGGGGTTTCCTGCCAAGTTTCGAGGGCGACGGCGCCTTGGCTGGCGGCGGGGAGGAAGTGGGCGGGGTCGAGGATGGCGAGGTGGAGGGGGGCGGCGAAGTCGAGGAGGGTCTCGCGGAAGAGGTCGAGGCGGAAGAGGCCGGCGCGGGCGAGGATGAGGGCGTCGATGGCGGGATTTTCGGCTAGTTTGCGGAGTCGGGTGGGGACGTTGCCGCGGATTTCGACGGTGGTGAGGTCGGGGCGGAGGTGCTGGAGGAGGCGGATGCGGCGGACGCTGCTGGTGGCGACGACGCTGCCTGGGGGGAGGGCGTCGAGGCCGCCGGGGGATTTGGCGATGAGGACGTCTTCGATGGGGGCGCGGGGGAGGACGGCGCTGATTTTGAATCCTGGGTCGAGGAGGGTAGGGACGTCTTTGAGGCTGTGGACGGCGGCGTGGATGGCGCCTTGGCGGAGGGCGATTTCGAGTTCTTTGGTGAAGATGCCTTTATCGACGATGGGGTGGTCGCCGGTGGAGAAGTCGGCGAGGCGGAGGTCGGGGCGAAGGTCGCCATCGGTTTTGATGATGGAGCGCAGGATGGTGAGGTGGGGCCACGCGGCTTGGAGGGCGGCGGTGGTGAGGACGGTTTGGGCGAGGGCGAGTTCGCTGCCGCGGGTTCCGAGGGTCAGGGAGAGCATGAGAGGACGGGAAGGGGACGGAGGGGGTTAGGACGCCAAATTAGATGGGATCGGGGAGGTGGGGGCGAGTGGGGTGGTGGAAGGGGTGGGGGCGGAAAAGGGGGGAGGCTTTGAGGTGGTCATCGATGATGGCGAGGCAGCGGATGATTTCGTCTTGGCGGCGTTGGCGGGTTTCGCTGGCGAGGGCTTCGAGGGCGTCGATGTCGTAGAGGTAGACGCCTTCGATGTCGTGGACGCGGGGGTCGACGTCGCGGGGGACGGCGATATCGATGATGAAGAGGGGGCGGCCGCGGCGGCGGCGGAGGGAGGGGAGGACCTGCTCGGGGTGGATGACGGTGTGAGGGGCGGCGGTGGAGCTGATGATGACGTCGACGTGGGCGGTGTGGGCGGGCCAGTCTTCGAAGGAGATGGCGCGGCCGTTCATTTCTTGGGCGAGTTCGAGGGCGCGCTGGTGGCTGCGGTTGGAGACGATGATGCCTTTGGCGCCGCGGCTTTGGAGGCTTTGGGCGCAGCGGCGGCTCATGTCGCCGGCGCCGAGGAGCATGACGTGGCTGTCGCGGAGGTCGCCGAAGATTTTTTCGGCGAGTTCGACGGCGACGGAGCCGACGGAGGTGGAGCCGCGTTGGATTTGGGTATTGTTGCGGACGGCTTTGCCGATGCGGAAGGATTCTTGGAAGAGTTTATTGAGGTGGCGGGAGGTGGTGGCGGCGGCGTGGGCGGTGGCGTAGGCGTCTTTGATTTGGCCGAAGATTTCGGTTTCGCCGAGGACCATGGAGTCGAGGCCGGAGGCGACGGAGAAGAGGTGGCGGGCGGCTTCTTCGCGGTGGTGGTGGAAGAAGGCGATGTCGGGGCTGAGGCTGAAGCGGAGGCGGAGCCAGGCGTCGATTTGGGCGGTAGCGGCGGCGGGGGAGGGGGAGGCGGCGTAGATCTCCATGCGGTTGCAGGTGGAGACGATGACGGCTTCGTCGACGTCGGGGAGTTCGAGGAGGGCGTGGAGGGCGGTGGGGAGGTCTTTGGCGGGCAGGGCGACGCGTTCGCGCACTTCCACGGGGGTGTGGGCGTAGCTGAGGCCGAGGCAGAGGAGCATGGGGGAGGGGGAGGGGAGGTTAGTGGCGGCCGATGAACCAGAGGCTGATGATGGGGATGAGGAAGCCGAAGGCGGCGGCGGCGGCGGCGCGGCGGGCGGACATGCCGCGGCGGGATTCGTAGAGGAGGAGGCTGGCGTAGAGGGCCCAGACGAACCAGACGATGGTGAGTTTGTCTGTGGGCGGCTGTTTTTCCATGCGGTAGGCGCTGAGGATGGCGACGGTGAGGAGGGAGGTGCCGGTGATGAGGAGGCCGCGGATGGCGCGGGTGAGGTAGTGGATGGGGGGGAGTTGGCGGAGGCCTGGGGAGATGCGGTGTTGTTTGAGTTGGCGGTCTTGGAGGAGGAACATGATGCCGGCGGCGCAGGCGAGGGCGAAGGCGCCGTAGGAGACGAGGGCGAGGGCGGCGTGGAGTTCTCCCCAGAAGGAGTGGGTGATTTTGGGAAGGGGCGGGGCGAGGGCTTCGGGGCGGAGGAGGGCGCTGGCTTGGAAGAGGAGGGCGAGGGGGGCGGTGAAGACGCCGAGGAGGGAGAGGCGGTAGGCGGGGCCGATGATGAAATAGAGGGCGACGATGGACCAGCTGATGAAGGTGAGGAGTTCGAAGGGGGTGGTCATGGGACAGCCGCCGATGGCTTGACCGCGCCAGCGGAGGAAGAGGGTTTGGAGGAGGCCGCCGCCGCCGAGGAGGAGGAGCATCCAGCGGCCTGGGCGGTAGGTGCCCTGGCGGAGGGAGTGCACGGCATAGCCGAAGCCGCCGAGGTAGCAGAGGGCGGCGCCGAGGAGGACGAGGAATTCCCGGGAGAGGGGCATGGGGGGCGGGGTTTAGTCGACGCCGATGCGTCCGGGGAGGGGGGTGAGGGGATCGGTGCCTGGGCGGTAGGTTGGCAAAGGGGCGGGTGCTGGGCTTGGGGTGGCGGGGCCCTTGGTGGGGGTGGGGAGGGCGGCGGCGTCGGGGGTGGTGGCGGGGGTTTCGAGGCCGCGGATGGATTCGTAGGGGTCGGTGCCGAGGACGGTGGGGGCTTGGAGGTGGACGGGGACGGCTTCTTCGGTTTCGACGGCGACGCCGATGCCTGGGGCGCCGAGGATGGGGGGTGGCTCGGGGGAGGTGTTGGAGAAGGTGGGGTCGTTGGCCTTGCTGTGGAGGGTGCAGGGCTGGGTGGGGCGGAAGCCGGGGCGGACGAATTCGAGGTAGGAGCTTTTGAAGAGCTTATTGCGGGAGGGGTCGGAGGGGTCGGGGCGGAGTTCGAGGCAGGCGTCGGTGGCGAGTTGTCCGGAGAGGGTGCAGAGTTCTATTTGGGGGAGGTCTGCGGGTGGGGGGAAGGGGGCTCCGGGGAAGTGTTCTTGGGAGGCGTTCATGATGTCGGTCCAGATGGGGAGGGCGACGCGGTTGCTGAAGGCGTCGGGGTAGACGGTTTCCTTGCGGTCGAGGCCGGTCCAGACGACGCAGGTGACGGCGCTGCTGTAGCCGGCGAACCAGAGGTCGGTGGATTTGCTGTGGGTGCCGGTTTTGCCGGCGGCGGGGAAGGAGCGGAGGCCGTAGTCTTTGGCGGGGGCGCCGGTGCCGAGGGCGAGGGCGTCTTCGAGGCAGGAGTGGGCCATGTAGGCGGTGGTGGGGTCGGTGACGCGGAGTTGGGGGTAGCTGTTGGGGTTGCGGGCGTAGAGGATTTGGCCTTGGGCGTTTTCGATGCGGGTGACGAGGGAGGAGGTTTCGGGGCGGGTGCCGTGGTTGGGGAAGGTGGTGTAGGCGAGGCAGAGGTCGTGGACGGAGACTTCGCCGCGGCCGAGGAGGGTGGAGGGTTCGGCGGGGAGGTCGCCGAGGCCGGCGCGTTGGGCGAAGTTTTTGACTTTTTCGGGGCCGATTTCGAGGCCGAGGCGGGCGGCGCAGTTATTTTTGCCTTCGGCGAAGGCTTGGCGGAGGGAGATATCGCCTTCGTGAACGGCCTGGAGGTTTTCGGTGCCCCATTCGCCGAGGGTGCCGGTGGTGGCGCCGACCATGATGCGGGTGTTGTCCATGGGGGCGTCGGGGAGGCGGCTGCCGGGGAAGTGGGAGCCTTCGAAGGCGGTGGCGTAGACGAGGGGGGTAAAGGCGGTGCCGGCGGGGCGTTTGGAGAGTTTGACGCGATTGAATTGGGAGGTTTTGAAGTCGCGGCCGCCGACCATGGCGAGGATGGCGCCGGTGGTATTTTCGAGGACGAGAGCGGCGCCTTGGAGGTAGCCTGGCTGGGGGGTTTTGGGGCTGGGAAGGCCGGAGGCGCGGAGGTCGGCGAGGAGTTTGGCGAATTGGGCGGGGGTTTCGCGGGCGGGGGCTTTGGGGTAGTCGGGGAGGGCTTCGATTTCGGCGAGGCGGGCGGTGAAGCTGGCTTCGGCGGCGCGCTGGATGGAGGCGTCGACGGAGGTGAAGACTTTGAAGCCTTTGCCGCCGATGCCTTCGTAGCCTTGTTGTTCGAGGATGTGGTCGACTTCGTTTTCGACTTCTTGTTGGAGGTAGCCGGAGGAGCGGGCGGTTTCGGAGGGGGAGGTGGCGAGAGGTTTGGCTTTGAGATCGGCGGCGCGTTCGGGGGCGAGTTTGTGGGTGATGACCATGCGGTCGTAGACTTCGTTGCGTTCGCGGAGGGTGAGTTCGGGTTGGCCGCTGAGGGGGGAGTAGAGGCGGGGGTTTTTGATGAGGCCGACGATGAGGGCGGAGTCTTCGAGGGTGAGGTCGGCGACGGCTTTGCTGAAGTAGCCTTGAGCGGCGGCGCCGATGCCGTGGAAGCCGCTGCCGAAGTAGATGCGGTTGAGATACATCTCGAGGATCTGGGGCTTGCTGTGAAGCTGTTCGATGCGTTCGGCGAGGAAGGCTTCGGTGATTTTGCGGTCGAGGCTGCGTTCGAAGAGGCGGAAGGTTTGGCGGGCGAGTTGTTGGGTGATGGTGCTGGCGCCTTGGCGTTGTTCGCCGCGGAGGGCGTTCCAGATGGTGGCGCGGGTGACGCCTTTCCAGTCGATGCCTTTGTGTTCCCAGAAGCGGCTGTCTTCGGTGGCGACGAGGGCTTCGATGAAGTGGAGGGGGACCTGTTGGTAGGTGATGAGCTGGCGATTTTCGCTGGCGAGGCGGCCGACTTCTTTATTGAAGCGGTCGTAGACGATGCTGCTTTCTTCGAGTTTGCTGAGTTCGGAGAGGTCGAAGGAGGCGGCTTTGGTGTGGAAGGGGGCGAGGTAGAATTGGAGGCCGATGTAGGCGGCGAGGGCGAGGATGAGGGTGCCGAGGAGGGCGAGTTGGACCCTGGGGCGGCGGAAGAAGGGTTTTTTCCTGGCGCGGTGGCTGGGAAGTTCTTCGAGTTTGATTTTGATGAGATCGCCGATCATGCGGTCAGGGAGGGGAGGGCGTCTGGTGGGGGGGAATGGGCGCGCTGGGCGGATATGGTGCCACGGTTGTGCGGGTAGGGCAAT
>CALQKQ020000194.1 GCA_943331195.2 Akkermansia muciniphila
GCTTTGACGCCGAAGCGGGCGCCGAGGAGGCGGTCGAGGGCGGTGGGGCTCCCGCCGCGCTGGAGGTGGCCGAGGGTGCAGGAGCGGGTTTCTTTGCCGGTCATTTCGGCGATGCGGGAGGCGACGTAGTCGCCGATGCCGCCGAGGCGGTGTTCGGAGGAGTTATTTTTTTCGCGGGTCATGGCGTCGCCGCCGGGGAGGTGGGCGCCTTCGGCGACGACGACCATGGTGCTGTGGAGGCCTTGGGCTTCGCGTTGGCGGATGGCGGCGGCGACGTTTTCGAAGGTGAATTCGATTTCGGGGATGAGGATGACGTGGGCACCGCCGGCGATGCCGCCCCAGAGGGCGATCCAGCCGGCGTTGCGGCCCATGACTTCGACGACCATGACGCGTTTGTGGCTATCGGCGGTGGTGTGGAGTCGATCGAGGGCGTCGACGACGGTGCTGACGGCGGAGTCGAAGCCGAACGTCATGGCGGTGGCGGCGAGGTCGTTGTCGATGGTTTTGGGGACGCCGACGACGGGGAGGCCGTTGCGCATGAGTTGCATGCCGGTGGTGAGGGATCCGTCGCCGCCGACGACGATGAGGGCGCGGATTTCGAGGAGTTTGAGGGTGGCTTTGGCCTTGTCGATGATGTCTTGGGGGATTTCGGCGACGTTGCCTTCGCCGACTTTGGCGGCGAAGTGGCCTTTGTTGGTGGTGCCGAGGATGGTGCCGCCTTGTTTGAGGATGCCGGCCATGCGTTCTGGCTCGAGCATCATGTAGTCGCCGGGAGGGAGGAGGCCTTCGAAACCGTCGCGGAAGCCGACGACTTCCCAACCGAGTTTGGCGGCGGCGCCGACGACGCCGTAGATGACTGCGTTGAGTCCTGGGCAGTCGCCCCCGCTATTTAGAATACCGATTCTCATGAGTGTGTGTAAATGGAGGTAAGGGTGGGAGTTTTGGGAGAAAGAGGGGGGGGCCTAATAGGGGAGGGGCTGATAGCCGCCGCTGGTGGGGGGGAAGGCTGGGGCCTGGGGGTAGGCGGGAGGGGCTGGGCGGTAGACGGGGGGTGCCTGAGGATAGGCGGGAGGGGCCTGGGGGTAGGTGGGGGCAGGCAGGGGAGGGGGAGGGGCTGCGGGGGGGAGGGGGGCTGGGGGAGGGCCGAGGTATTCGGAGGGTTGGCCGGTGGGGCTGCCGGCGGCGCGCCAGTTTTCGTAGCGGCTCCAGCCTTCGGCGAGGAGGCGGGCGGAGGCGTTGAAGCGGTCGGGGGCGCCGAGGGCGACGACGGTGAGGCGGTGAGGGATGACGAGGGTGCTGCCGTCGCTGCGTTTGATGACGGTGGCGGGTTTGGGGGCGGTGACGGCGAGGCAGGGTCCGGCGAGGAGGGTGGTGCCGGTTTTGCCGGCGTCGATGCGGTTTTGGCCGATGATTTCGTTGGTGTTGCGGACGTTGATGGAGAGGGGGGAGCCGTTGCGGAGGAAGGAGATGCGGCGGTTGGCTTGGGAGGTGTAGAAGGTGAAGCCGGAGATGGTGATGGCGTGGTTGAGGAGGCGGGCGATGTCGGAGGCGCAGGAGTAGCCGGAGGCGTTGGGGAGGTCGAGGCCGTGGGGGTTGGCGAAGCGGGTTTGGCGGAGGCTGAGGCGGGCGCTGAGGCCGTTCATTTGGGAGACGAAGGCGCTGAGGGGGGTGCCGCCGAGGCCGACGGCGGAGAGTTTGGCGCCGAAGTGGGTGCCGAGGGTTTCGGCGGCGAAGTTGTCGGAGGCCATCATGGCGGCGTAGAGGGCTTCGCGGACGCTGAGGCCGTCGCCGGGTTGGAGGCCGAGGGGGCTGGGGACGCCGAGGCCGAGGACGCTGGGCGGGACGGTCATGATGTCGTCGACGCTGGCGGGGGAGCCGCGGAGGTACTCGAGGACGACGACGGCGGTGGCGATTTTGGTGAGGCTGGCGACGGGGCGGCGTTGGTCGGCTTGGAAGGAGAGGAGGACGCGGCCGTCGTTGGCGTCGGCGACGACGTAGGAGGCGATGCCTGGGTAGATGGGGCCGAGGTTGGCGAGGGGGTGGGAGGCGTGGCGACCGTTGGCTTGCAAGGCGGCGCAGCCGGTGAAGAGGGAGGTGGCGCACAGTCCGGCCAGGAGGCTGAGGAGGAATCGCAAAGTCATAGAGCGGGAGGCCGGGAAGAACAAGAAGGGGCATCTAAGCAGGGCATCCCCCTGGTGCAACGTGGAATGTGGAGGCTGGAGGGAGGGGGCGGCATGGGGACGCGAAAAAGCCCGGCCTTGGGAGGAAGGCCGGGCTTGAGGCGAGGGAGGGAGGCTTAGTAGGAGCCTTCGACGCGGGCGGCGACGTCGCGGTAGCCGTAGTCGACCTCGTAGATTTGTTTAAAGGCGTCGAGGAATTCTTCTTTGCGGCCCATTTTTTCGAGGATGTTGCCGAGGACGTAGAGGGTTTCCTTTTTGATGCCGTCCATGGTGGGGATTTCGCCGACGGCTTCTTGGAGTTGGCGCACGCCGAGGTCGAGCATGTTTTTGGCTTCGTAGCAGCGGGCCAGGGCGAGCATGGCCTTGGTGCGGATGGCGGGGTTATTTTTGGCGCGCTGGAGTTCGGGGATGGCTTCGGTGGGGTGGCCGGCGTTGAAGAGGTTGGTGCCGAGTTCGAAGCGGAGTTGGGGGTCGGTGGGGTTGCGGTCGACGCGTTCGCGGGCGCTGACGACGAGTTTTTCGATGCGGGCCTGGTGGAGTTCCTTGAGTTGTTCGCGGGCGGCCTCGGCGGTATCGGCGGTGGGGTCGGCGTCGATGGTGGCCTGGAGCGCGGCGAGGGTGACTTCGTCGAGGCGGTCCTGGGTTTTGTGGACTTTGGTTTCGAGGGAGGCGTCGCCGTTGCTGATTTGGAGGGCCCACTGGAAGTAGGAGAGGGCGCTGGCGTAGTCGTCGAGGCGTTCGTAGAGTTCGCCGATGCGGCGGGAGGTATCGACGTTGTTGGGGTCGGCTTCGTATTCGGCGCCGAGGTAGGCGAGTTGCTCCATCATTTGTTCTTTGGTGGCGCCGATGCGGTTGAGGTCCTCGAGTTGTTTGGCCTTGTCCTTATTTTTGAGGAGGTCGCGGAAATTGCCACCGTCGCCGCCGTCCCATTTTTGTTTATTCATGGAGAGGCGGGCGTTGGCGTTGGTGACGCCGCGGCGGGCTTCTCCGTCGGAGTTATCGACTTTGAGGATATTGTTGAAGACGGCGATGGCCTTTTCGGGGTCGTTGATCTGCATGTAGAAGTCCGCAAGCTTGTGCATGTTCTTCATGTTGGAGGGGTGCCCCTTCATGATCATTTCGAGGCCGAAGGCGGCGGTCTGGGGCATTTTGGCGGCATTGGCGGCCTCGAAGAGCATTTGGTTGGCGGACTGATTGAAGGGGTCGGTGGCGAGGATTTCCTCGAGGTCGTAGAGGACGCCTTCGGGGTCGGACTGGGCTTTGGACTTCAGCTTCATGACGGCGAGGCTGGAGGTGTCGATGAGTTTTTTCTTGCCGGAGTGGGCGAGGGCGGCGGCGGTGCGGAGGGTTTTGCGGCCTTCGAGGAAGCTGGGGACTTCCTTGATGATGGGGAGGAGGAGCTGGACGGCGTAGCTGGCGTTCTGCATTTTCACCGAAGCGGCAGCTTTGTCGAAGAGGCTGCGGTGGGCGGGCGAGAGATCGGAGGGGGAGGTGAGAGCTTCGGACATGGTTGGGGGTAAGGGGGAAAGAGGGAAAACAGGGTATTTACCTAAGGGAAAACCGGGGCGGCAACAAACATTTTTTTCTTTAAGTAGCGCGGGGTGGGGCGGCGCATTTCACCTTGCGTTGGGAGCGGGCGGCTGCTTTGGTCGGGAAGACCCGCTGTAGCGGACCCTTCATCCTTTGATTGACTCCTTTTTATGACCACCCGCTCCCTGATCCTCGTGGCTTTTGCGGCCGCTGCGTTTTCTTCGGCCACTCCTGCTTCTGCACAGGAGATGAAGGTGGGGATTGTGGACATGAAGCGGGTGTTTCAGGAATATTTTAAGACGAAGGATGCGGAGAAGAAGGTGAATGAGGACAAGTCGAAGGCGAAGAAGGAGTTGGATGAGCGGAGCACGAAGTATAAGGATTTGATTGGGAAGTGGAATGAGATTGAGAAGGTGTTGAAGGACAAGTTGGTGAATGAGGAATTGAAGGCGCAGAAGCAGAAGGAGGCGCAGGAGATCATATCGGAGGCGCGGGCGCTGGAGCGGGACATGGAAGAATTTCGGCGTCGGCGGGAGACCCAGTTGCAGGAGCAGGTGATGCGGATGCGCAAGGGGCTGCTGGAAGACATCAAGACGCGGGTGGAAGAGAAGGCGAAGCGGGACAACTACGATTTGGTTTTTGACAAGAGCGGGATGAGCCCGAGCGGGGTGCCGTTTTTGCTGCACAGCAAGGATGCGGTGGATTTTAGCGGGGATGTGATCACGGAGCTGAACAAGAATGCTCCTCCTGAGTCAGCCGCTCCGGCGGCGGCACCAGCGGCGGCTCCGGCGGCGCCAGCGGCTCCCGGGAAGAAGGCCAAATAAAGACGAACTGGTGGGCTGCGCTGCGGCTGCCGGCAACTTGAAGCGGACCGCTGTGGAGATGACTTTAGCTGAACTGGCAGCCCTCGCCGGGGCGGCGGGGCCTCCTGATGGGGAGGCGCTGGTGTTGCGCGGCTTTGCTGGGCTGAAGGAGGCGGGTCCGGGGGAGTTTAGTTTTTTTGGCAATGAGCGCTATTTGCCGGAGTTGCGGCGCACCCGGGCGAGCGCGGTGTTGGTGCCGCTGGATTTTGCGGAGAGTGTGGCTGGGGTGGCGCTGGTGCGGGTGGCGAATCCTTCGGCGGCCTTTGCGGAGGTGGTGAAGGCTTTTTTGCCGCCGCCGCGGGTGTTGAGCCCTGGGGTGCATGCGTCGGCGGTGGTGGATCCCAGCGCGGTGTTGGACCGCAGCAAGGTTTGCATCAAAGCGGGGGCGATTGTGGAGGCGGGGGTGGTGATTGGGGATGGCAGCGAAATTGGCGCGGGCTGTTTTGTGGGCGAGGGGAGCCGGATTGGGCGGGATTGCCTGCTGCATCCCAGGGTGACGCTTTATCGCGATACCGTGTTAGGGGATCGCGTTAGGCTCCATGCGGGGGTGGTGCTGGGAGCGGATGGGTTTGGCTATGAATTTGTCGAGGGGAGGCACTGCAAGATCGATCAGGTGGGGATGGTGCAGGTGGACGACGACGTTGAGGTGGGGGCGAACACCACGATTGACCGGGCGCGGTTTGGGCGCACCTGGATCCGCGAGGGGGCGAAGATTGATAACCAGGTGCAGATTGGGCACAACGTGGTGATAGGGCGGCACTGTGTGGTGGTGGCGCAGGTGGGCATTGCTGGGAGCACGCAGGTGGGCGACTACACCGTGATTGCGGCACAAGCGGGGTTGGCGGGGCACTTGGAGATTGGCCCGCAAGTGGTGATCGGGGCGCGGGCTGGGGTGACGAAATCGCTGGTGGCGAAGGGGCACTACATGGGTTTTCCGGCGGCACCGGCGGCGGAGGTGCGCAAGCAATGGGTGCACATCCGCAAGATCGGGGGGCTGCTGCAGCGGGTGGCGTCGTTGGAGAAGCAGGGCTGAGGTGGGATTTTTATCTTAAACTTCCTGAATTCCTTTTGGTTAAGGGATGCCGCGGGATGCCGAGGGAAGCTGTCGGAAATTACCTGGTAAAAAGCGCGGGCCGATGGCGGCAGCACGAGCGATCGCGCCGCGCCATGGAGGGGCTTCCTGTCCCCATCGGGGCCGCGCCCGGTGCTTTGCTGGCGAAGGGCGGGCGGTCAGGGTTTGCCGGAAATTACCTGGTAAAAAGCGCGACTCGGGGACTCGGGGGTTTAGAGGATGTCGCCGGGTTGGAGGTGGGCGGCGGCGGGGTATTTGGCGAGCCAGGCGGCGGTGGTGGTGGCGATGGCGTGGACTTGGGCGGCGGCGGCACCGGTTTTGTGAGCGCCTTCGGCGAAGAGTTGGTCGAGGCGGGCGCGGGTGGTGTGGAGGCGAGGGTCTTGAGCGAGGCGGTCGAGGAGGTTATTGTGGTTGATGAGGCCGTCGCGGAGGTCGCGGACGGTGGCGACGGCGTGTTCTTTGATGGCTTCGTGGGCGGTTTCGCGGCCGACGCCGGCTTTGACGGCTTCCATGAGGAAGGTGGTGGTGAGGAGGAAGGGGAGGAAGCGTTCGGTTTCGCGGGCGATGACGGCGGGGAAGACTTCCATTTGGTGGAGGACGGTGAGAGTGGTTTCGAGGAGGCCGTCGAGGGCGAAGCAGGCGTCGGGGAGGACGACGCGGCGGACCACGGAGCAGGAGACGTCGCCCTCGTTCCATTGGTCGCCGGCGAGGCCGTTGGCCATGGTGACGTGGCCTTTGAGGATGGTGTGGAAGCCGTTGATGCGTTCGCAGGAGCGGCTGTTCATTTTGTGGGGCATGGCGCTGGAGCCGGTTTGGCCGGGGGCGAAGCCTTCGCTAGCGAGTTCGTGACCGGCCATGAGGCGGAGGGTTTTGGCGAAGCTGGAGGGGCCGGTGGCGAGGTCGCAGAGGGCGGCGACGACGCGGGCGTCGAGGCTGCGGGGGTAGACTTGGCCGACGGCGGTGAAGGCGGCGGGGAGGCCGAGGTGGTGGGCGACTTTTTGTTCGAGGGCGGCGACTTTGGCGAGGTCGCCGCCGAAGAGGTTGATTTGGTCGAGTTGGGTGCCGGTGGCGCCTTTGAGGCCGCGGACGGGGTAGTGTTGGAGGAGGAGTTCGAGGTTGGTGAGGCTGCCGATGAGTTCTTCGGCGAACATGGCGAGGCGTTTGCCGAGGGTGGTGGGTTGGGCGGCGACGTTGTGGGTGCGGGCGGTGAGGATGAGGTCTTGGTTTTCGCGGGCGCGGTCGCTGAGGACGGCGAGGGTGGCGACGCCTTTGAGGAGGAGGACTTGGAGGGAGCGGAAGATTTGGAGTTGTTCCACATTTTCCGTGAGGTCGCGGCTGGTCATGCCTTTGTGGATGTGTTCGTGGCCGGCGAGTTCGCAGAATTCGTCGATGCGGGCTTTGACGTCGTGGCGGGA
>CALQKQ020000195.1 GCA_943331195.2 Akkermansia muciniphila
CCCAAAGCCTTGCGCAGGCACTCGTCGTTGGCCTCGGTCTGCACTGCCGTGCCGAGTTCCAATCGCTTGATGGTGGCAATGCCCAGGCCGCTGCGGTCGGCCAGTTGTTGTTGGCTCCACTTCAGAGGCCTGCGGGCAGCGCGGACTTCGTCGGGCCAGCGGTAGCGGCAAGACATGGGATCCAGGAGAAATGCCGCCCCGGACCCAGTGAGGGCCGGTTGGTGCGGCCCTCAGGCATGGCTCGCTAGTTGGTCTGCTATTTAATATGATAGTTGGCTTATTTTGCTAATTCTCTAAAAAAGCTTCGCACCCACCACTGGGGGCCCCTCAAGCATCAGGGGCACCTGCTGGACAGGCGGGGAGGGTCAGGCGAAAAACCGCTAAGGGGGAAACCCTAGCAATTCATTAGGAGTTAGAATAATGGCCCGAGAAGAAAGGTTCTTTGCTGCTTTCAGTGGCTTGGAAAAGTCGAGGGGCGGCGGGTAGCGGGAGTTTGCCGGCCGTGCATTTTCGGTGAGGTTTTCTGGATTTTTCCGCCACAGCCATGGCGTGTCTTTGAGGACGGGCCGCGCGCTGCGTTCCTGGCGACTTTCCTAAAGTCGCGTGTCGTCCACGGCTTTGCTCAGAGGCGCGATGACCTAAAATTGGTCGAACACCACCCGCGCCTGCGACGCGATGTTTTGATCCGCTCCCGCGCCATACGCTGGACTCATGTCGGCCGAGGCGATACAAGCGAAGTGGCACCGTTGTGACGGGCAATGGAGAATCATGCGCCTCCCGTGTGCGGGTGACACGGGGGCGAGTGCGGTTGCGAGCAGCGGTGATTGTGTCCGCCCCCTGCTGCGCCAGGACAGGTGGTGTGACTCCTGGGTGACCGCGGGCAACGTGGCGCCCGTCGGGTCGGCGTCGCTCTCGGTCTGGAAGGAATTTGCTTTCGGCCGGCGGCGTCATGGGCGGGCGGGGCCGGGGAGAGAGGGGGTCTGGGGGGAGAGAAGGGCGGAAGAAGGCTGAAATTTGAGGGAAGCATGAGCAAGCAAGCAGAGAGCGCGGTGCCGGACGGCTGCAGTTGGCCGATGGCTTAGGGTGCCATGAATGTTGAGTCAAGCACTCCCTCCTAACAAGCGGCTGCGGTGTCAATTTAATCTGAGTCATCGCGGGCCTTCCCCGGCGGCCCTGGGGAGGGGGCGGCGGGGAAGGCGCGGGGCGATGGATTAGCTGGAGAGGCCGGGGATTTCCCAGCCGGGGCGGTAGCTGCGGCCGACGAAGGCGTTGGCTTCGGGGAGGTTTTTGAAGGTGAGTTTGGCGGCGTCCCACTGGAGGGATTGTTGGGGGAAGATGCTGGAGAGGCAGCCGAGCAGGACGGCTTCGGTGAGGGGGCCGGCGTAGTCGAAGTTGGCGGAGGGTTTGGCACCGCCTTGGCGGACGCAGTCGAGGAATTCGACGTAGTGGTCGCGGGGCTCGAGGGTGGGGAACTTGTAGCCTTTGCCTTTTTCCAAGGGGTAGATGAGGGGGCGGCTCATGTGGCCGCAGAGGAGGGCGCCTTCGGTGCCGATGTAGAGGCTGCCTTCGCCGGGGAGTTTGCCGCCGACGAGGTCGGCGACTTCTTGGGGGGGGCGGGAGTTGCCGTCGGTCCAGGTGACTTTGACTTCTTTGTCGGCGGTGTAGGCGGTGCCGGGGAAGAGGTATTCGACGCGGCCGTTGATGGCCCAGTTATGGGGGCCGGGGGCGGGGCCGGTGCTTTTGACGGTGATGGGGCTAGTGAGGGCGAGGGCGCGCATCCAGCCGCTGAACATGTGGCAGCCCATGTCGCCGAGGGTGCCGGTGCCGAAGTCGCGGCGTTTGCGCCAGTTGCCGGGATGGTAGTAGCCGTTGAGGAAGGGACGGGCGGCGGCGGCGGCGAGCCATTTGTCCCAGTTGAGGGTGGCGGGGACGGGGTCTTCGCGCTGGGGGACGGGTTCGGGGTCGCCCCACTGTTTGGCGCTGAAGGTGTGGACTTCTTTGATTTTGCCGACGACGCCGTCTTGGACGAGGCGGACGGCGAAGCGTTCCGTGAAGCTGCTGGAGATTTGGATGCCCATCTGGGTCATGACGCCTTTGGAGCGGGCCAATTCGGTGATGAAGCGGCATTCGCGGAGATTTTGCGTGAGGGGCTTTTGGCCGTAGAGGTGTTTTCCGGCGCTGAGGGCGGCGGCGCCCATGGGGCCGTGCATGTGGTCGGGGGTGGAAACGCTAACGGAATCGATTTTGTCGGATTCCTTTTCGAGCAATTCGCGCCAATCTTGATAGAACTTGGCTTGGGGCCATTTGGCTTTGATGGCTTCGAAGGCGGCGGTGTCGACGTCGGCTACGGCGACGAGTTCGAAGTGGGGACTTTGGGCGAAGCTGCTGAGGTCGCCGAAGGCCTGGCCGCCGGCACCGAAGGCGGCGTGGCGCACTTTTTCGTTGGGGGAAGCGGCGCGGAGGTTGGGGATGAAGGCGGGGGCGGCGGCGAGGGCGGCGGCGGAGGTGAGGAAGCGGCGGCGTTGCATCATAGGGTAGCGTTGTGGTGTTGAAGAAGGCGAGGGGCTGGGGGAGAGAATTAAGAGAATTCTGGGGCCCCGGCCTCCGTTATACACTTGAACCTGATGTGGCCTTCCTCGGCAAGGTTCCTTTTTGATACTATTTTTGCCATGTCTTCCACACTTTATGACGCTGTGATTGTGGGGTCGGGCCCCAATGGTTTGGCGGCGGGGATCGTTTTGGCGCGGGAAGGGCTGCGGGTGTTGATCGTGGAGGCGAAAGATCGGCCGGGCGGGGGGATGCGCAGTGCGGAGCTGACCTTGCCTGGTTTTGTGCATGACATTTGCAGTGCGGTGCATCCGATGGCGGGGATGTCGCCTTTGCTGCGGGCGCTGCCCTTGGCGAAATTTGGGTTGGAGTGGGCCCATCCGGAGGTTTTGCTAGGGCATCCTCTGGAGGGAGGGAGGGGGGCGGCGCTGTGGCGGGGTGTGGAGGAGACGGCGGCGTCGCTTCCGGGGGGGGATGGGGCGCGCTGGCGGGGGCTGATGGGGCCGCTGTTGGGGCGGGCGGAGGGTTTGTTTGGGGATTTGCTGGGGCCCATGCCGCGGTGGCCGGGGCAGCCGGTGGCGCTGGCGCGGTTTGGGATGGGGGCGGTGCGTTCGGCGGTGGGCTTGGCGTCGGGGCGGTTTCGCTCGGAGGAGGCGCGGGCGCTTTTTGTGGGGAATGCGGCGCACAGTTTTTTGCCGTTGGAGCGGAACTTTACGGCGGCGGTGGGATTGGCCTTGGGGCTGGCGGGACATGCCGGTGGCTGGCCGGTGGCGCGAGGTGGCAGCGGGGCGATTGCTTCGGCGATGGCGCGGTATTTTGAGGCTTTGGGAGGGGAGATTCGCTGCGGCTTGGCGGTGGCGGATGTGCGGGACTTGCCGGCGGCGGCGGCGGTGTTATTTGATACCGGGCCGCGGGCGGTGGCGCGTTTGGCGCAGGCTTGGCTTCCGCTGGGGTACCGGCGGCGCTTGGAGCGCTATCGCTATGGGCCGGGGGTTTTTAAAATGGACTACGCGCTGAGCGGTCCGGTACCGTGGCGGCATGAGGCGAGTCGCCGGGCGGGCACGGTGCATGTGGGCGGGAGCATGGAGGAGATCGCCGCGGCGGAGCGGGCGACGTGGCAGGGGCAGGAGACGGATCGCCCGTTTGTCTTGGTGGGGCAGCAAAGTCTGTGTGATCCGGAGCGGGCTCCGGCGGGGCAGCACACCTTGTGGGCCTACGCCCATGTGCCTGCGGGGAGTCGGAAGCCTTACGCGGAGGTGATTGCGGCCCAGATTGAGCGCTATGCGCCGGGGTTCCGCGATCTGATTTTGGGATCCCACGCGATGGATCCGCAGGCGGTGGAGGCTTACAATGCGAACAACGTTGGGGGCGACGTGATTGGGGGGGTGATGGATCTTCGGCAGTTGTTTACGCGGCCGGTGGCGCGGTGGAATCCCTACAGCACGCCGCATCCCAAGGTGTTTCATTGTTCCAGCGCGACGCCGCCGGGGGCGGGGGTGCATGGGATGTGCGGGTATCATGCGGCGCGAACGGTGTTGCGCCGGGTGTTTGGCTTGCGACCGGATCCGGCTGCCAATCAAGGTTGACCGGCCTGCTGGCGTCGCTTAACCGATGGGCTACCGCTGCGTCTGCCCTTGGGGGCGGCCACCCGCGAGGGGCGGCGGGACTTTACCTAACTCATCATTTATCTTTTTTCTATGGCTCTGCAACCTGGCACCACGGCTCCTGATTTCAAGCTCACTACCTTGGGGGCGAATGGCCCGGAATATGTCACCCTGAGCGATCAGCTGGGGAAGGGGCACACCTTGTTGTTGTTTGTGCCGATGGCTTTTACGGGTGGCTGCACGGCGGAGCTGTGCGAGGTCACGGGTAGCTTGAATAGCTTCACGAGTTTGCACGCCACGGTGTTGGCGATCAGCGGGGACAATCCCTTTGCCCAGGCCGCTTGGGCGGAGAAGGAGGGAATTGCCCTGACTTTGCTGAGCGACTACGACCACGCGGTGACGCGGGCCTATGGGGTGGCGTACGACAGTTTTCTTCCGGAGAAGCATCTGGGACAGGCGGGGGTTTCTAAGCGTTCCGCCTTCATTGTGGACCGGGCTGGGGTGATCCAGTATGCGGAAGTTCACGACAATCCGGGGGAGCCGGTGGATTTTGCGGCGATCAAGGCCAAGCTGGCTGAGCTGGCGTAGCCTTGTGGCGCGGGCTGGGGGGCGGCGAGCCGCTCCCTGGCCTGATTGCCGCGTTTTTTTATCCTTCGAACTCCATTTCCCCCCCCCCGATCATGCCCCATTACGACTACGTTTGCGAAACCTGTGAAAAGCAATTTGAGGTTTTCCAGTCGATGAATGACAAGCGGCTGACCAAGTGCCCGGAGAAGGGGTGCAAGGGGAAGGTGCGCCGCCTGATTGGGACGGGAGCGGGCTTGGTGTTTAAGGGCTCGGGTTTTTACATTACGGATTACCGCAGCGAGAGCTACAAGGCGGGGGCGAAGCAGGATGGGGCGGCGTCGGCGGCACCGGCGGCGGCGGCACCGGCGGCGGGCAGCAGTGCTCCGGCGGCGGCGGCTCCGGCGGAGAAAAAGGCTAAGGAGAGCAAGCCGAAGAAAGATTAGGAGGCGCTTGAGTTGGGCCGGGTGGCGGAGTCTTCGCGGTGGCGCACCAGCCACCAAAGGCTGTGGACCAGGGCGAAGCCGAGGGCGGCGCAGGCGAGGCCGACCAGGACATAGCCGAGGAGGAGCTCGGGGCCGGCGTTGCTGGCGAGTTGCCAGAAGCTGTGCCAGTCGAGGTTTTTCACGTGGGCTGGAGTGAGGTGGCGGATGGCGGGTTCGGCGCCGAAGAGGCCGTAGAGGCCAGTGACGGAGGCTTTGGCGGCGATGAACATGGGAACGTAGGTCAGGGGGTTGCTGATCCAGGTGGCGACGATGGCGGAGGGAAGGTTCCAGCCGCGGGCGATGCCCACGGCGGCGGCGCAGAGGCTTTGCATGGGCAGGGGCAGCATGGAGATGAAGAGTCCGCCGGCGAGGCCGCAGGCGACCGGGTGGCGGCGGAAGCGCCAGAGGTCGCGTTGGTGGATGCGGGCACCGAGCCACTCGCGGAGGGCGCCTTTGCGGCGCTGGCGGGGGTGGCGGAGGGAGCGGTAGAGGCTGCGGCTTTGGCGGCGCAGGGCCTGGCGCAGGCCAGCCAGGGCACCAGGTGAGGGGTTGGGAAGGGGGGGCGGCATGGAGCAAGCTGACACAGATGGAGGGAGCGGCATCTTTTCTCGCAGAAAAAGATGCCGCTGGAGCAGCGCCGCCGCTGGAGGCTTCCGTTGCAACATCAGCTTGCCGGACCAGGATTTTCCCTATAAGCAGGGGAATGCCCTGGTGGATGTGGGCTGATTGGGATTATGAAGCGAATCGAAGCCATTATTAAGCCGTTCAAACTCGCGGAGGTGAAGCGGGCCTTGTTGGATGTGGGGATGGAGGGGATGACGGCCACGGAGGTGCGCGGCTTTGGGCGCCAGCGGGGGCATCGGGAATTGTATCGGGGGAGCGAATACGAAGACAGTTTTATACCCAAGGTGAAGGTGGAGATTTTGGCGTCGGACGAGATGGTGGCGGGTTTGACTCAGGTGATCGTGGAGGCGGCCAGCACGGGGAAGATTGGCGACGGCAAGGTGTTCGTGAGTCACCTTGAAGAAGTGGTGCGCATCCGCACGGGTGAGTCGGGCTTGGCGGCCTTGTGAGGCAGTTTTTTATTTTTTTATCTCCGTGAATTTCTTTTTGCTTAAGCGTCTGCTACCCGCTCTCTTGCTAAGCGTGGGGATGGCGGGGTCGGCCCTGGCGGGGCAGACCATTCGGGTGCCCCTGGCGAATGGTTTTGACCTGCCGGTGGGGAAGCCGGAAGGGGAGGGGTATTATGTTTTTCGCGGCTACTACCCGGGCGGGCATTTGGGGGAGGACTGGAATGGCGCGGGTGGTGGGGACAGCGATTTGGGGGATCCGGTGTATGCGGCGGGCGGCGGGGTGGTGGTGTTTTCGGAGGACTACCTGCGGGGCTGGGGAAATGTGGTGATTGTGCGCCACGCGTATTTAGACGAAAGCGGTCGGGTGGCTTTGATGGACAGCTTGTATGGGCACTTGGATAGCCGCGCGGTGCGCAAATATCAGTTAGTGCAGCGAGGGCAGGTGCTTGGCACCATTGGCACGGCGCACGGCAAATATGCGGCGCACCTCCATTTTGAGATGCGCAAGAACATCAATATCGGAATGGCTCGCAGTGCCTTTGATCAGGGCTATTCCAATTACTTTAGCCCGCGGCAGTTCATCAGCGCGCGCCGCAGCTTACGCGCTGGGGCCAATGTGGTGGTGCCGGTGGATA
>CALQKQ020000196.1 GCA_943331195.2 Akkermansia muciniphila
ATGAGGATGGAAGCCGGGGCGTCCCCCGGGACCTTTCGGCTCGGGCTGCGGGAGCAGCGCCAGCACCGGAGTGAAGATCTCCCAGTCCATGATGTTGTTGAGATTGATGAGAGGATCGCCCATCGCATCAATCTTGGCCAGACGGTCTATCGAATCGAATAATCCATTTTCGGTTGGTTTAAGGTAGGCTTTTTTCCCGTTCATGACCTCGTCATAGAGCATTTATCAGTCCACAGACCATTAATATTCAATACTTTACGGGTATTTGGAAGTCCCCTGTATATGAAAAAGAGAGCTCTAATGGGAACCCGTGAAGCCAACACGATGATGGCGCTGGTGTGTTCGATCACGGTCTACTTGATTGGCCCGCAGGCCCACGCGGTGGATCTCACCATCGATAGTGGCACGACCGCGATCAATTCGGATACGACTTACGGCGAAACTAGAATTGCTGGAATCATCGGGCAAAGCGCCACGCTCGAAGTGACTTCTGGCACGGTTACCACCGACACTACCTTCATCGGGTACAATGGCACCGGCACGCTCAACCTGACCGGCGGCAATCTCACCACCGGGCAGTTCTTCGTCGGATACAATGGCGCCGGCACGCTCAACCTGATCGGCGGCAATCTCACCACTGGGCAGAGCATTATCGGCACTAACATTGATAGCACCGCGACGGTCTCCGCTGGCACATGGACCTTGAATTCATCTCTTCAGATCGGCTTCAATGCCGCCATTGGGACACTTACCATTGACGCAGGCGGCACAGTAATAGCGGAGGATCTTGGCAGGAACCCTGGCAGCACAATCAACCTCAACGCCGGCGGCACGCTCCAGATCAACGGCTCGATGTTCACCAATTTCCTCGGCGGAACTGGCGATCTGGCGAACAACGGCACTTTAATCTTCAACCTCGGTTCTGGCAACATCAGCCACTCTGGTGTTTTCAGTGGCAGTGGCAGCCTCATTAAGCAGGGTACGACACGCTCAGCCTCTCCGGGGCGAATACCTACTCGGGTGCGACGACGATCAGCGCTGGCACGCTCGAACTGAGCGGGGCCGCCGGGGCCCTGACGGCCACCAGCGCGGTCGATATCAACGGGGGCACGCTGTTGCTGAGCGGGTCGGCCGCCGATCGGATCAGTGATACGGCGGCCATCTCCCTGGGAGCGGCCACCGGTAGTATCCTGCAACTCTCCGGAGCCGTGACGGAAACCCTGGGGGCCTTGACGCTCACCAGTGGGGCCGGAGCCCGGGTGATTGATTTTGGGGCCACCAGTGGGGTGCTTACCTTGGACTCGCTGTCGGCGGCCTCGCATTTACCGCTGCACATTTGGAATTGGTCCGGCACCATCGGCACCGGCGGCGGCACGGACCGGCTTTTCATCACCAATGGTTTTGGGGGATCCCTCGCGGCCTCAGATATCTCCTTCTTCAGCGACTCCGGCACCAGTCAGATTTCCGGAGCCACCACGTTCGCGTCCGGCGGGGAATTAGTCCCCGGCGCATTGGTCCCCGTGCCGGAAGCCAACACCCTGCTGGGAGTTCTCGGCCTGATGGCCCCGCTGGCTTGGCGGGAGCGCCGCCACTGGATGCGCTGCCGCGCCGCCCGCCCTTGAACGACTCAAACCCCAGGACGCGTTAAACCACAAAGCAGCCGTAGCGAACCACGGCTTCCCCGGAAGCCCCGGATGGGGTGTGTAAAGTTTGTTATGCAACCCTGGAACCGGAAGTTGACTCGCTTATTCGGTGGGGGAGAGGAGGGGTCGCGGTAGACTGCTTCCTCGCGCTTTGGCTTTTTTTAGGGGGGTGAGGCGCTGGCACCCCTGCCGGGGTGCGGGCCCCCTTGGGATGCGGATCCGGTGGTGTCGCTCCGCTCACCACCGGCTACCCGCTGGGATGCCTCCGGCATCGCCGCTGGGATGCCTCCGGCATCGCCGTCGGGCGTGTCCACCGGCCACGATGCGGTGGGGGCTTTTGACGGCGAAAGGGACTCACCCAAGGAATGCGTCTCCTGAGGTTAAAAGCGGATCATCCCCTGTCTTTATCACGAAAAAGCGCCCCATCGTCGCGTTTCAACTCCCGTTTTTAGGCTAAAGCGCTGCGCCGCTGCGGCTCAAACCTTCTCTTGCCGAGAGCGGGCGGTCCTCTGCGGCATTCGGTAGTGGGCCTGCCCCAGGCCAGAGCGGGATGGCCCTGGCCTGGTTGGCTTGGTTGGGAGGCGGTGAAAACCCAGGTCAGGGGACTCAGGCGACCTCGTCGGTGATTGGCGCGGCCACGGGAGGAGGGGTGGTGACGGCACCCTTGATGCCCAATTTTTCCTTCACGAGGCCTTCGATTTCGGCGTAGAGCGCGGCGTCGTTGCGGAGCACTTCCTTGGCGGCGTCGCGGCCTTGGGCCACTTGGGTGCCCTTGTAGCTGAGCCAGGAGCCGCGCTTTTGGATGATTTCCTGTTCCAGGGCTAAGTCGAGCAAGCTCCCCACCGAGGAAATCCCCTCGTCATACATGATATCGAATTCCGCCTCGCCGAAGGGCGGGGCCACCTTATTTTTGACGATTTTGATTTTGGTGCGGCTGCCGACCACGGTGCCGTCGCTGCCTTTGATTTGGCCGATGCGGCGGATGTCGACGCGGACGCTGGAGAAAAACTTGAGGGCGCGGCCGCCGGGGGTGGTTTCGGGGCTGCCGAACATGACCCCGATTTTTTCGCGGATTTGGTTGGTGAAGATGCAGCAGGTGCGGGCCTTGGAAATCAGCGCGGTCAGCTTGCGCATGGCCGCGCTCATGAGGCGGGCTTGGGCACCCACGGTGGAATCGCCGATTTCTCCTTCGAGTTCGGCGCGGGTGACGAGGGCGGCCACGGAGTCGAGCACGATGACGTCGAGGGCGTTGGAGCGGACCAAGGTTTCGCAAATGCGGAGGGCTTCTTCGCCGGAGCTGGGCTGGGAAACGAGGAGGTCATCCAGTTTCACCCCGAGCTTTTTGGCGTATTCGGGATCCAGGGCATGTTCCACGTCGATGAAGGCCGCCAAGCCGCCCAATTTTTGCGCTTGGGCGATGATGGTCAGGGTCAAGGTGGTCTTGCCCGAGGACTCGGGGCCGAACACTTCCATGATGCGGCCGCGGGGGAAACCGCCGGCGCCGAGGGCCCGGTCAATCAGGAGATTGCCGGAGGGAATGACCTCGATGTCCATCTTCCGGTTGTCGCCGAGGCGCATGATGGAGCCGTCGCCGAAATCCTTGTGGATTTGTTGTAGGGCGATATCGAGGTTTTTGGCGCGGGCGGCGGCGATCCGGTCTTCGCCAGCAGTGGCGGCGGCGGCGGCTCGGGAGGATTCTTTAGCGGGCATAGCAGAGGTAGAGTTGAGGGATTAGGGCGGGGGGAAACTGGGGCAACTACCCTAGCTGGTTCCCCGGGCGGAGTCAATGTCCGCTCGGGAGAAAATGGCGATCACGGGAACGCCCGTAGCCTCGATGGCCTCGAGTCCGCCCTCGGAGCGGTCCACCAGGACCAAGGCAAAGGCGACCGTCCCGCCCTCAGCGCGAATCTTCTCAATCGCCTCCAAGGTGGACCCGCCCGTGGTAATGGTGTCGTCCACCACCACCACGGTGTCGCCCGGCTGAAAATTGCCCTCGATCAGTTTCGTCCGGCCGTGGGCCTTGGCTTGCTTGCGAATCGAAAAACACTGGAGGCCGGGGCCTCCGGCGCGCACCGAGCCGATCCCGATGGCCAAGGCGACGGGGTCGGCCCCCATGGTGAGACCGCCGATGGCGACGGGGGAAACGCCTAAGGCGGCGGCCTTGTGCTGAATCAAGTCCCAGGCTACTTCCCCCAGCCAGAGGGCCCCCTGGGGATCGAGCGTGGTCAGGCGGGCATCGCAATAAAAATCGCTCCGCTTTCCTGAGGCCAGGGTGAAATCTCCGTAGATCACCGACTTCCGGCGCAATAATTCCAACAAGGACTGACGGGCACTGCTCATGACGCGCCAACTGCCTCCCGGCAGGGGGCGGCGCAATGGGAAAGCGGGGATTTTTCCGCAGCGGCACCCCCCGCCTTTCTGGGTAAGATAGGTGGGGGCAGAGTCGTAGCTTAGGCACCCCCCCTCTATGAGCCGCAAACCCTCTTTTTCCTTGGCGCTCAGTTTCCTGGCCCTGCTCGCCCCGGCTGGGGCGGCGGAGCTTCCCGGCCAAAGTTTCGCTCAGGACGTGCTCCCCCTCTTGCACAAATACTGCTGGGATTGTCACGGCGACGGTGCCCACAAGGGCGAACTCAATCTCGATAAATACACCGACGCCACCCTCGTCGCCGCCGACCGCAAGATATGGTCGGGCATCCTCTTCCACATCGACCAGTGGACCATGCCCCCCGCCAAGCGCTCCGAACAACCTTCCCCCCAAGAACGCGATTTCCTGGCCCACTACCTCGACCGCCTCCTCAATCCCATCGACCCCAGCCATCCCGATCCCGGCCGGGTCACGCTGCGCCGCCTCAACCGCGTCGAGTATAATCATACGGTGCGCGACCTTTTCGGGGTCGATCTCCGCCCGGCGGACGACTTCCCTGAAGACGATACCGGCTATGGCTTCGACAACATCGGGGATGTCTTGGCGCTGTCCCCCCTGCTGATGGAGCGCTACTTGACGGCGGCCGACCGCGTGCTCAATGCCGTGCTGCCGCCGCCGCCGCCCCCTTTGGAGCGCCGCGTGATTGAGGCCGAGGGCCTCACCGGCCAGGGCTTTCCCTCCCGCGAGGGCCGCCTCCTCAGCTTCAACGGGACCTGCGGCACTGAGGTCAATGTGCCAGTGGAGGGCGAATATGCCGTGCGGGTCCGCGCGTGGGCCAGCGAAGGTGGAGGCGAACCCGCCCAGTTGGAACTGCGCGCCATGGACCAAGCGGTCGCTCAGGCCGCCGTGACCTCGACGAATCCCCAGGCTCCGGAGCAGATTGAGGCCAAAGTCCAGTTGAAGCAGGGCTTTCAGAAGCTCGAAGCGCGCTTTCTCAACGACTTTTACGATGCCGAAGCCCCCGACGAGCAGCGCCGTGACCGCAATCTGACGATCACCGCCATCGAACTGGAGGGCCCTTTCCACCCTCCCGCGCCCCCCCTCAGCGCGGCCGCCCAGCGCCTCTTTGCCCCCGGCTTGCCCTTGGGCGACAACGAGGCCGGAGCCCGCGCCATTTTGGAGCACTTCGCGCCGCGCTGCTTTCGCCGCGCCCTCCTCCCCGCCGAGCTGGATCGCCTCCTCAAGATCTACCGCTTGGCCAAGGACCAAGGTGAAAACCAGAGCGGTGCCCTGCGCTTTGCCCTGAAGGCCATCCTGGTTTCCCCCTACTTTGTCTTCCGCAGCGAAGCCCAGCCAGAAGCCGACAACCCCGCTCAGGTGGTCGAAATCGACGAGTATGCCCTCGCCACCCGCTTGTCCTACTGGCTCTGGAGCACCACTCCCGACGAAACCCTGCTCGCCCTCGCGGCCCAAAACCAGCTCCGCGCCCAGTGGCGCCCCCAAGTCCTCCGCCTCCTCCACGACCCCAAGGCCCGCGCCCTTCCGGAACATTTCGGAGGCCAATGGCTCGAACTGCGCACCCTCAGCGTCGCCGCGCCCGACCCCGCGCGCTTCCCTCAATTCAACCCGGAATTGGCCCAGGCGATGCGCCAGGAAACCGAAGAGCTCTTCCACTACCTCGTCCAAGAAAACCGCAGCGTGCTCGAATTCCTCTCCGCTGATTACAGCTTCCTCAACCAGCGCCTCGCCGCCTTCTACGGCATCCCGGGCGTCGACGGCGACCACTTCCGCAAAGTCTCCCTCGACCCCAAAACCCAGCGCCAAGGCATCCTCACCCACGCCGGCATCCTCACTATCACCAGCGACCCCACCCGCACTTCCCCGGTCAAGCGCGGCAAATGGGTGTTGGAAAACCTCCTCGGCATCACGCCGCCGCCGCCGCCCCCCAACGTGCCCGCCCTCGCCAGCGGGGCCCAAGCCGAACTCACCGGCAGCGTCCGCCAGCGCCTCGAAGCCCATCGCAGCAAGCCCGGCTGCGCCTCCTGCCACGCCCTCATGGATCCCATCGGCTTTGGTTTAGAAAATTTTAACGCCATCGGCCAATGGCGCGACCAAGACGGACCCTTTCCCGTCGACTCCGCTGGCGTCCTCACCACGGGCCAAACCTTCGCCAACGCCAGCGAATTGTCCCGCATCCTCCTCACCGACCGCCGCCACGCTTTCCTCCAGGCCCTCGTCAACAAAATGCTCACCTATGCCCTCGGCCGCGGCACCGAGCCCTACGATCGCCCCGCCGTCGAAGCCATCCTCGCCTCCATGGAGCAAAACCAATTCAACTTCGAAAGCCTCATCCTCGGCATCTCCGAAAGCCTCCCTTTCCAAAAGCGCCGCGGCGACCGCCCTCGCTGAACCGACCTTCCGCCCGGCCTACTTCGCTCCCGCGCCAGGGAATCGCGGGCGATCGAAGATTGCCAAGCCGCCCATCTTGCGGCACATAGGCCCTATGAAATCCCTACTACTCCCCTTCTTCCCCCTCCTAGCCACTCTCGCGACGGGTCAGGAAAGCAGCCAACTCAAGGTGTGGCGCGAAAAAGTCCTGCCCATTCTCCAACAACAATACCTCTGTCACCGCAGCGCGACGCCCCTGGTGATCGATGGCAAAATGGACGATGCGGCTTGGGCTACCGCGCCTTGGACCGCAGATTTCCAAGACATCGAGGGGGACGCCAAGCCCAAGCCGACCTTCCGCACCCATGCCAAAATGCTCTGGGACGACCAGTATTTTTACATCGCCGCAGAACTCGAAGAACCCCACGTATGGGGCACCATCACCAAGCACGACGAAGTCATCTTCGCCGACCCCGACTTTGAAGTCTTCATCGACCCCAATGGCG
>CALQKQ020000197.1 GCA_943331195.2 Akkermansia muciniphila
CCCGACTCATCAAACCCAGTTTCCAAGCGATTCACCAGCGGCTGTCCTGTGCGAAAAACCTCGGCATCATCCTTAGTGTAAGCATCCGCTAGGGAAGCCGGATACATCTCGTGGTCCGTCCTCCCAATGAACTCTTCTTCGCGCTGCAAACCCAGTCGACTCAAAATCGTGGGGCTCGCCGCCACCATCCGCCCCGCCCGGTCCTTTACAAAAAAATAGACCTCCGGCAAGTGCTCAAAAATGCACCGAAAGGCCTGGGGATCCGCCATCTGTTCGAAAAACTCCCGCTGCATCCGTGCTTTGCTCATGGCCAGATCACAATACTTTTTGGCCGCATTCCGCAAGCCAATTCCCTCGCCCTGTGCCAAAGATGGGATCACTCCACCCGGCCTCGCCCTTTTTCATCCCATGAACTCCCGCCTCTTCCTCTGGTCGCTCGTCTCCTCCCTCGCCGGCTTTCTCTTTGGTTTCGATACCGTAGTCATCTCCGGCGCCGAGAAAACCATCCAAACCCTCTGGGGCCTCAGTCCCGCCATGCACGGTCTCGCCATGGGGGCCGCCCTCTGGGGCACGGTGCTAGGGTCACTGGTTGGCAGTTGGCCCACCGACACCTTTGGTCGCAAAAAAACCCTGCTCGCCATTGGCCTGCTCTTCCTCGTCGGTTCCCTGTGGTCCGCCTTCGCCCAGGAAGTCTACGGCTTCATGATCGCCCGCTTCCTCGGCGGCATCGCCATCGGCGTCTCCACCGTGGCCGCCCCACTCTATATTTCAGAAATCGCTCCGCCAGAAAGTCGCGGCCGCCTCGCAGGCATGTTTCAATTCAATATCGTCTTCGGCATCCTCGTCGCCTTTGTCTCCAACGCCCTCCTATCGGACTTGGGCGACCACGCCTGGCGCTGGATGCTCGGCATCATGGCCCTGCCCTCCTTGCTCTACACCTTCGCTTGCGGCCTCATCCCCGAAAGCCCCCGCTGGCTCATCTCGCGCCAAGGAAATCGCCCCGCCGCCCTCGCCGTTCTCAAACTCATCAGCCCACAAGCCCCCGCCGCCGAACTCGAAGCCCGCGCCCAAGCCCTCGCCGCCGCCAGCGACGCCACCAACGCCACCCCAGGATTCTGGCGCCGCAGCATGAAGACCCCCATCCTCATCGCCGTCCTCGTCGCCTTCTTCAATCAACTCTCCGGCATCAATGCCATCCTCTACTTCGCCCCCCGCATCTTCGAACTCACCGGCCTCGGCCCAAAAGCCGCCCTCCTCCAATCCGTCGGCATCGGCATCACCAACCTCATCTTCACTTTCCTCGGCTTGTGGCTCATCGATCGCCTAGGCCGCCGCACCTTGCTCTACATCGGATCCTTCGGCTACATCGCCTCCCTTGGCCTCTGCTCCTGGGCCTTCTTCACCGAACACTTCGCCATCGTCCCCGCCTGCATCTTCGCCTTCATCGCCGCTCACGCCATCGGCCAAGGCGCCGTCATCTGGGTCCTCATCTCCGAGATCTTCCCTGACAAATTCCGCGCCATGGGCCAGTCCCTCGGCAGCTTCACCCACTGGATCTTCGCCGCCATTCTAACGACCTTGTTCCCCAAGATAGTCACCGCCTTCCCTCCCGGTCTTGTCTTCCTCTTCTTCTGCTTCATGATGGTCCTGCAGCTCCTCTGGGTCAAACTCATGGTCCCCGAAACCAAAGGCCGCACCCTCGAGGAAATCCAAAGCGACCTCGGCGTCTCCTGACCACCCCAGCGCCCCTCCCGCACCATCCGCACCATCCGCACCGCCACCCTCACATTTCACTTCCACCTCCCCCGCCATCCCCACTTCATGAAACCACCCGCCTCTCTCCCCCTCGCCGCGCTCGCCCTCCTAACTGCGCCCCTCCCCGCCGCCGACCTCCTCATCGCCGATTTTGAAGGCGACAGCTACGCTCCCTGGCAAGTCGCCGGTGACGCCTTCGGCACCGCCCCCGCGCCCGGCCCCCTGCCCGGTCAAATGAACCTCGAAGGCTTTATCGGCAAGGGCCTCGCCAACTCCTTCCATCAAGGCGACGACAGCACCGGCACCTTGACCTCCCCCGCCTTCCGCATCCAACGCCCCTTCCTCTCCTTCCTCATCGGAGGCGGCATGAACCCCGAAAAACTCGCGCTCCAATTATGGATCGACGGCAAGCTAGTCCGCACCGCCACCGGCCCCAATGATCAAGCAGGCGGATCCGAAGCCCTAACTCAGGCCTCCTGGGATGTCGCCGAGTTTACCGGCAAAACCGCCACCCTGCGGATCGTCGATGAAGCCAAAGGCGGCTGGGGCCACCTCAATGTCGATCACATCCAGCAAACCGAGGTCAAACCCAAAGGACCACCCCCACTCCTCCTCAATGCCGAACGCAACCTAACGGCCACCGCGCGCTACTTGCACCTCCCCATCAAAAACGGCGCCCCCAAACGCGTCGTCACCCTGCTCGTCGATGGCCAAACCGCCGTCCGCAACGACATCGAACTCGCCGACGGCGCTCCCGACTGGTGGGCACCCATGGAAGTCAGTGCCTGGAAAGGAAAACCCCTCACCCTCCGCGTCGACAAGCTGCCCGAAGCCTCCACCGCCCTGAGCGCCATCACCCAAGACGACTCCCTCAAAGACGCCGAGAATCTCTACCGTGAAGCCCTGCGCGGACAATTTCATTTCTCCCCCCGCCGGGGCTGGAACAACGACCCCAACGGAATGGTCTTCTACCGCGGCGAATACCACCTCTTTTTCCAACACAATCCCTACGGCTGGGGCTGGGGCAATATGCACTGGGGACACGCCGTTAGCAAAGACATGATCCACTGGGAGGAACTAGGCGATAAGCTCCTCCCCGACCCCATGGGCCCCATGTTCAGCGGCAGCGCCGTCGTCGATTGGAATAACACCAGCGGCTTCGGCACCGCCGAAAACCCGCCCCTCGTCCTCCTCTACACCGCCGCCGGCAATCCCACCGTGCAGGGAATCGCCTACAGCACCGACGGTCGCACCTTCACCAAATACGCCGCCAATCCCGTCATCCCACAGATCACCGAAGGCAACCGCGACCCCAAAGTGATGTGGCACGCCCCCACCAAACAATGGATCATGGTCCTCTACGTCGGGCTCGCCGGCGGCCAACACACCGTGCATTTTTTCAAATCCCCTAACCTTCGCCAATGGACCCTGAGCAGCGTCACCGAAGGCATCCCTAACACCTCATTCCTCTTTGAATGCCCCGATTTCTTCGAACTGCCCGTCGATGGCGACGCCGCCCAAAAGAAGTGGGTCCTCCTCGGCGCGAACAGCGAATATGCCGTGGGCAGCTTCGATGGATCCCGCTTCAACCCCGAACAATCCAAGCTCCCCGGCCACCGCGGCCGCGGTTTCTACGCCCCCCAAACCTTCAGCGACATCCCCGCCCCTGACGGCCGCCGCATCCAAATCGGCTGGTTCCAAACCGAAACCAAAGGCATGACCTTCAACCAATCCATGACCGTTCCGCTAGAGCTGAAATTAGTCAGCACCCCGGAGGGCCCCCGCATGACCTTTACCCCAGTCAAAGAACTCGACTCCCTCCGCACCAAGACCCACACCTTCGAAGCTAAAACCCTTCGCCCCGGCGACCCCAACCCACTCGACGCCCTGCGCGCCGAACTCTTCGAACTCCGCGCCGAAATCGATCCCGCCGACGCCAAGGAAATCGTCCTCAACATCCGCGACGCCATGGTCCTCTACGACCCCCAAAAACAGGAACTCTCCGTCAACGGCCTCCGCGCCCCCGCTCCCCTCCGCGACGGCAAACTCCGCCTCACCCTCTACGGCGACCGCACCGGACTCGAAATCTTCGCCAGCGACGGCCTCTGCTACATCCCCATGCCTTTTAACGCCAAGCCCGAAAACCGCCGCCTCTTCCTCGAAACCCGCGGCGGATCAGCCAAAATCACCTCGCTGCACGTCCACGAACTCCGCTCCGCTTGGGAGGTGAAGTAAGCAAAACGCCCCAGCGATCCTATCAACTCATCTCCAATGCTCCCACGCCTCCGCATGCGGCTTTCCCAGCAAAAGCCCGCGCCCCTCGCCGTCGCCGCCCTCCTAGCCCTGCTCCTTCCCGGCGCACCGCTCCATGCCAAGCCAGCGCCAGACCCGTTCCCCACGACCTTCGCCGATCCGGCGGTGCCGCTCCTGCAACTCCCCACCAACTTCCGCGCCCGGCGCACCTCCGCGAATCTAACTCTGCAACCAGGCAAACCCGTCGAAATCTTCAACGCCACCGGAGCCGGCTGTCTGCGCCACCTCTGGTTCGTCTTCGGTGAAAAGAACCTCGACGACCTATCAATCGAAATCACCGTGGACGGCGCTGCGGAACCGCAGGTTAAGATGCCGTTTCGCTCGTTCTTTGGTGCCCTCTTGGGCTTCCCAGATTACCACCTCGATAGTGCCGGACTAGCGAATTTCCCAAACTTCACCGTCACCAACGATCCCCAGATTCCCAAGCAGGCTTCGCCGGGATGGAATCTCTACCTGCCCATCCCCTTCTCCAAAGGCTGCCGCATCCAACTGCTCGCGGGCTCACCCAAAAACGGTGCCGGCATGCTCGACTGGCAGCAGTATCGCGAGGAAGGCTCCCTAACGCCGTTCCGCTTTTATGCCCAGCGAAACATCGCCCTGCCCGGCCTCGCCACCGAACCCTTCCCCATCGCCGAAACCGAGGGCACCGGCTTCCTCGCCGGCTACATCATGGGCTGGCGGCAGCAGGACCATGCCGACATGGTCTTTCACAATAGCGGCACCCGCCTGCTGATTGATGGCCAGACCGATCCCCATGTGATCTGCGGTCACAACGTCGAGGACGACTTCGGCTTCTCCTGGGGATTCAATCAATACCAGACCCGCTGGGCCGGCTGTCCCTACCGCGATAACCGAGGACGCACCGATCAGGATGGGGTTTACTATCGCTTCTTTGGGCCGGATCCCATCCCCTTCCGTTCCTCCCTGCTATTCACCTCCGCCGCGCGTCCTGACGACTACGAGGCCGTCTCCTATTTCTACAAAGTGCCGGATTCGCAGGCCCCGCCCATCCTGACCCCGCCAAGCTGGCAGGTCGTCGGCCCCTTCCCTGACGGCCACGACCTCGCCGCCTTCCAAAAACCCGCCGACGATCTAGTGCGGCAGCTTTCGCTAGGAGAATGGCCAGGCAACATCGCGTCGGGCGAGCAGGAATACACCACGCATCATCTCGCGGCGAAGTTCGGCTGGGTCCGGCTCGAAGGCGTTTATCAAACCCGCACTGCCTACCCGCGACTCGACGCCTCCGTCTACATCCGAGGCACCGTGAACAGCCCGTCAAAGCGCCCCGCCGCGCTCCGTCTCGGCCTAGACAACTGGGCGATCGTCTACCTCAACGGACAACAAGTGGCCACGCTCGATCATGCCGAGGAATTCCAAACCGCGAAAATTCCCGTCAACCTCAACCAGGGCGACAACCAAATCCTCATCAAAACCAACAACCAGATGAATCGCGACCGCCACCTCTGGGCGATCCACTGCGCCATAGAATAGCCGCCCCAGTCAAAAAAGACCTCAGGTCGTCGCTGGCTTCATGAGCCTAAAACCGGAAGTTGAAAGCTGACTAGGAGGCCCTTTTTCCTGATAAGCACGGGGGATGAGCCGTTCTCTTTGGCCTCAGGAGGCTCACCCATGGGGTGAGTCCTTTTCGCGGTCAAAAGCCCCCGGCGCATCGTGGGCGGTGGACCCGCGCGGCGGGCGGGGGCATCCCACATCGCGGGAATGTCATGGAAAACCGCGCGATGGGGCTCGCCGATGAGGCCGCCCCTTCAGGGCTCAATGCCCTTTTCGGCCCGATTCCCAGGGCGTTGCCCTGGGCTGGGCGTTGCCCTGGGCTGGGCGTAGGCCGCGCCGTTGGCGCGCAAAATCAGCGCCCGATGGGACGCACCATGATCGTACCGCGCCGCCCAGACCTCACCGCAAAAAGTCCCCCAAGGGCCATTCCAGCATGCGGAATTCACTGATCATCCTTACTCATAATGTGGCAAAATGGACCTCTGGCGGTCACGTCAAAACCCGTTATGTGTCAAAATGGACCTCTTGCGGTCTCATCAAAACTCGCAATATAGCAAAGTGGACTTCTGGCGGTCACATCAAAACTCGCAATGAGGTAAAGTGAACTTCTGGCGGTCACCTCAGCCCAAGCACCGGGCCACGCCCTGGGTTTCTGCGCCCCAACGTGGCGCCCTAAGTTTAGCCCAAGGCAAGGTCTAGGATCAGCACCATGGACACATCATTGGCCCAACGGGCCATCATCCCTCAGCCCAGGGCCACGCTTTGGGTTTTTTCAGCACAAAAAGGAATGTGAGCCCTGTAGGGGTGCCATAACGGCGAATCAGACAGTTCGCCAGGGGTGCCAGCGCGGCCGCCCCCAAAAAGGCCACACGCCAAGCGAAGGCCTCCCGCGCCAGGGCGCCGCGCCCACCGAATAGGATAGTCAACTCACGTTTTTAGGATAAACATTGCGCGGCCAGCCCCCTCCATCCGAGACGATAAAAGCCAAGCCGCGCGAGGTTGGCGCGGCAAACCTCGCTAGGCTGTCCGCTCCCAGCGCGCCGCCAACACGCCGCCAACGCACCGCCAACGCACCGCCAACGCACCGCCAACGCACCGCCAGCGCGCCGCCAACGCACCGCCAGCGCACCGCAAACACACCGCCACCCAAACCCTACTTGCGGGGAGCCGGGTTTTTGATTTCCGGCAGCTTCACGCTGCCCGGCGGCATTTCTGGAGAAGGCAGCCGGACCAACAGCCATGTCTGCGTCTGCCGCTCCCCAAAGTGCACGAAAACACTGGCCGCGTCGTAGGTTAGCCCCGAAAGC
>CALQKQ020000198.1 GCA_943331195.2 Akkermansia muciniphila
CCAGGCCCGCCGCCGCCCAACCACGGCGCGGCGCCACCAACCCCGCCTTCAGCCCCCTTCCGCACTCTCACGAGTGCGGCCCCGGTTTTGATGAGAAGGCTAGCCGATAAAGTGATTGACGCCTGCGGGCGAGATCCAGTTCCTGCTTCGGGGCGGTGCGGGACCGTTTCATGATCCCATCCCGGAGGATGATTTCCTGGTCGCAGATCACAAGGCAGCTTCAGCGATTCACCCGCCCTGCCGATCCGCCCTGGGCCAGCGCCTCCACTTCCGCTCGGGTCGCGTAATTAAAATCCCCCTCCGTGGAATGCGCTAGGCAGGAGGCCGCCACCGCAAAATCCAAGGCCGCCTGGGGCTCCGCAGGTGCCGCCCCGCTCAGGGAAAAAATCAGCCCAGCGGCAAAGGCATCGCCCCCGCCGAGGCGATCCACTAGCTGCGGCATGTCATACAGCTTGAATTCGCCCTGCTGCTGCGGGGCGGCAAAGACCTCGCCCGACCCGACCACATATAGCATCCCCCCCAAGCGCTGATGCGAAGCCGACACCGCCTCGCGCACCGTCATCGCCACCAGGCTGAGCCCTGGAAAGTGCGCCGCCAATTGCCGCGCCGCCGCGCCGCGGCGCTCGCCCTCCCCTGCCCCGAGCGCTTCCTCCGTCAACATCGCCACGTCCTCTGGTCCTCCCAGGAACACCTCCACCCAAGGCATCAAGCCCCGCAGCACCCGCGCCGCCAAGGCCCGCGGTGCCGTGCCCGGCTCCCATTGCCACAGCTTGCTGCGAAAATTCACATCTAGCGAAATCCGCAGCCCGCGCGCCGACGCCCGCCGCACCGCCTCCAGCGCCACCGCCGCCGCATTCCGCGAAATCGCCGGCGTGATCCCCGACAAATGAAACCACCCCGCCCCTTCAAAAATCGCCCCCCAATCATAGCGCTCCGGGCCCAGCAGGGACACCGTGGAACCCTCCCGGTCGTAGATCACCTCCGCCGGACGTTGGTTGACCCCTTTTTCATAAAAGAACAAGCCGAGCCGCCCCTCTGCCGCCCGCACCAGATGCCGCGTCTCCACCCCCAAGCCCCGCAACTGCGCCACCACCGCATCCGCCAAAGCATGTTGCGGCAAAGCACTCACAAACGCCGCCTCCCGCCCCAAGCGCGCCAGCGACACCGCCACATTCACCTCCGCGCCCGCCAGGGTGAGCTCCAGCATTCCCGGCACCACCTGGGCCAAGCGCTGATAGCCCCGCGGCCCTAACCGCGCCATGACTTCTCCAAAGGTGACCACCCGGCCCACAGGTTTCGTGCTCATGATCTGCAAAACGCCGGGCCGCCCTCCACCGCAGAGGAAAACCAGACCTTCCCCTCATGCCCCACAACCCCCCGCGCCGCCAAGCCCAAATCCGCCCCCACTGCCCCGCCAGACTGCCCCCTTCACGCCTCCCCTGCCCCACCCGCTCCCCGCAGCCGATCCCGCTCGGCCCGCAGGCAGCCCGGACACAGGCAGCTTTCCCCCCATTCCCAGGTCAGCGCCTGCATCTCGTCTCGCGTCAGCGCCACTTCCGTGCAGGGACACTGTCCCGCCCGGTTCGCCATACACAAAAACCCTGCTCCGCAGGCCGGACACTCCGGGCGGTCGTGTTTTTCTCCTAAATCCATCGGCGCATCCTTCATCCCCCAACAACGCCGCTCCCCCACTGCGCGAAACCCCGGATCCCGCCGCCGCGCTCAGCCCACTGAAAAGGCCCCGCCTGCCGCCCCGTTCATTGCCCGACTCCGCCCCCCTATGAGATTGCTCCGCCTTTCCCCCTTCCTCCTCCCCGCCCTCCTCGGACTCCCCCTCCACGCCGACGACCTGCGCACCGTCACCATCCGGACCCCCGCAGGCCAGATGAAATACGACCAGGCCATCATCACCGCCACTCCAGGGTCCCAACTCAAGCTGGTCTTCGAAAACCTCGACGAAATGCCGCACAATTTCGTGCTCTGCCGTCCCCTCCCCGACAAACCCGACAAAGGCCTCGAACTCGCCCAGCTCGCCTGGCAACTCGGCCCCCTCGGCATGGAAAAAGCCTGGATTCCCGACAGCCCCCGCGTCCTCGCCCACACCGGCATGGTCCCCCCTCACCAAAAGGAATCCCTCGTCATCCAGGTGCCCCAAGAACCCGGCTCCTACCCCTACGTCTGCACCTTCCCCGGCCACGCCATGGCCATGAACGGAGAACTCCGCGTCCTCCAAGAAGGCCCCCGCTTCTCCTCTCTCAACTACCAACTCTTCCTCGGCGATTGGCAAACCCTTCCCGACTTCGCCGCCCTCACCCCCCACCGCAGCGGCGCCATCCCCGATCGCCTCCTCACCATCGAACTCGAAGGCCTCTCCCAACACTTCGCCGTCCGCTACGACGCCACCCTCGAAGTCCCCGCCGATGGCGAATACACCTTTTTCCTAGCCTCCGATGACGGCTCCGCCCTCTTCATCGACGGCCAATCCCTCATCGCCCACGACGGCATCCACCCCGCCAACGACCTCCGCTCTCACAAACTTCAGCTCAAAGCCGGTTCCCACCCCGTCCGCCTCGACTACTTCGAAGGCACCGGCGAAGAACAACTCTACCTCGCCTGGTCCGGCCCCGCCTTCTCCGAAACCCCCCTCTCCCGCTGGATCCACCCCTCCCGCGCCCATCCCGCCGAGAACGCCGCCAGCGCTACCGTCGGCATCCCCCTCGCCCCCGCCAACGGCGAAGCCATCATCTACCGCAATTTCATCACCGAAACCAGCCCCCGCGGCATCGCCGTCGGCTACCCCAACGGCGTCAACCTCTGCTTCGACGCCGACCAAATGGCCCCCTCCCTCTTCTGGCAAGGTGCCTTCATCGACGCCCAGCGCCACTGGACCGGCCGCGGCGAAGGCGCTCAGTCCCCCCTCGGCTACAACCTCCTCCGCATCGCCCCTCCCGGCCCCGCCCTCGCCTTCCTCCCCGAGCCAACCTCCCCCTGGCCCGCCAAAACCGCCCGCGCCGAAGCCCTCCACTTCAAAGGCTACCACCTCGACGCCCAGCGCTTCCCCACCTTCCGCTACCAAATCGGCTCCGTCACCGTCGCCGAATCCTACCAACCCCTCGGCAGCGCCGCCCACAACGACCTCCACTTCACCCGCACCCTTCACTGCCAAGCCCCCCCCGGCGCCCCCACCCTCCACCTCCGCGCCGCCGTCGGCCCCCTCCACCCAGACCCCACCGGCTGGGCCGCTCCCAGCTTCCACGTCGCCGCCGACCACGCCTTCCTCCGCGGCGAAGAACTCCTCGTCCCCCTCGCCTTCCCCCAGGGCTCCACCACCGCCACCCTCACCTACCACTGGACCCCCTGACCCCTTCCCCCCTCATGCGCTTCCTCCTCCCCTCGCTCCTCCTCACCGCCGCCGTCTCCCCCGCCGCCGACCCCAAGGAATCCGACTACTACCCCATCCAAAACGTCCCCAACCCCGCCAACCTCGTCCTCGAAGTCGGTGCCATCACCCACACCCCAGAGGGCCGCGTCTTCGCCGCCACCCGCCGCGGCGACGTCTTCGAAATCCAACACCCCTTCGCCCCAGACATCGCCCAGGCCAAACTCTCCCTCTTCGCCTCCGGCCTCCACGAATGCCTCGGCCTCGCCTGGAACAAAGATAGCCTCTACGTCACCCAGCGCCCCGAAGTCACCCGCCTCGTCGACGAAAACCACGACGGCCGCGCCGACCTCTTCGAAACCGTCAGCGACGCCTGGGGCATCTCCGGCGACTACCACGAATACGCCTTCGGCTCCGAATTCGACCGCGACGGCAACCTCTGGCTCACCCTCTGCCTCACCGGCTCCTTCAGCAGCGCCACCGACTACCGCGGCTGGGCCCTCCGCGTCACCCCCGACGGCAAAACCCTCCCCTCCGTCTCCGGCGTCCGCAGCCCCGGCGGCATCGGCTTCAACGCCCTCGGCGATGCCTTCTACACCGACAACCAAGGCCCCTGGAACGGCTCCAGCTCCCTCAAATGGCTCAAACCAGGCTCCTTCGCCGGCCACCCCGGCGGCAACGACTGGTTCAAACTCACCCAGGAAATCGGCCCCCGCCCCCCCGATCCCAACGACAACAGCCGCATGGTCAAAGAGCGCGAGCGCCTCCCCACCCTCGTCCCCCCCGTGGTCATGCTCCCCCACTCCCGCGTCGGCCAAGGCCCCACCGCCATCGAATGCGATACCACCAACGGAAAATTCGGCCCCTTCCACCACCAGCTCTTCGTCAGCGATCAGTGCTACTCTAATATCACCCGCGTCAGCCTCGAAAAGGTCAACGGCGTCTACCAAGGCGTCGCCATCCCCTTCCTTGAAGGCTTCAGCAGCGGCATCATCGGCATGTCCCTCACCCCCGACGGCACCCTCTTCGCCGGCGGCTCCGACCGCGGCTGGGGCTCCCGCGGCGGCAAACCCTACAACCTCGACCGCCTCCGCTGGTCCGGCAAAACCCCCTTCGAAATCCTCGACATGAAGGCCGCCCCCGACGGCTTCACCCTCACCTTCACCGCACCCCTCAACCCCAGCACCGCCGCCAACCCCGCCAGCTACGCCATGGAAGCCTGGACCTGGGCCTACCGCGCCGATTACGGCGGCCCCGAAGTCGACCAAGTCCTCCCCACCATCTCCTCCGCCCAGGTCAGCCCCGATGGCCTCTCCGTCAAACTCACCGTCTCCCCCCTCACCAAAGGCCACGTCCACTACCTCAAATCCCCCGGCATCCGCTCCAGCCAAGGCCTCCCCTTGCTCCATCAAGATGCCTATTACACGCTAAACGAAATCCCCAGTGCCTAAATCAGCCGAAAAATTCGAAATTTCAGGTTGCCAAAGAATCCCCCTCCCCCCTACCGTCCTCTTACCGAGATTTTTATGAAAAAGACCATCCTGATCCTCCTGACCGTCGGCATCGCCGGCCTGAGCATGGCAGACTACCAAGCACCCCCTTCCGAAAAGAACGGGCCCATCCGTAAGCTCAGCCGCGCCCTCTCCAACATCGTCTACGGTGTGACCGAAATCCCCACCCAGTGGAATAAGTCCAACCGCGAAGAAGGTGGCAGCGTCGCCGCTTCCTACGGCATCGTCCAGGGCACCCGCAAGACCGTCGCCCGTCTCGGCTTCGGCATCTTCGAATTGGTCACCTTCCCCTTCCCGGCCTATAAGGGCGGCTACCGCCAGCCTTACCCAGAAAAACTCCGCGAAGCCACCCACCCCAGCACCGGCTACCTCGAGTTCCCACCTGAACTCGGCTTCGTCTCCGGTACCCAATACACCCGCGAGCAGTTCAACTGAGCCAACCCGCTCCCTCCTTTCCCAAGGCCTCTTTTCCCCCGCGGAAAAGAGGCCTTTTCGTTTCCCCCTCATCTCGATCCAACCCCCCTCACTCCAGCGCGCCCCCCTCGCGCCCCCCGCTCAAGGCCGCCCCAGCGGGTGCTTCACAAAAAAGTCCCAGATCATCTGATTGGCCGAAATCTCCCGGCTCGATTTGCCAATCAATCCCACCATCGGCTGCTGCCCCGGCCAGGTGTGCCCTCCCCCCTCCACCTCCACCAAAACCACCTCCGCCCCCGCCCGACCCGGCCCATACGTCGTCACCTTCACCCGCGTCCCATCCTCAAAGCGGTCCGGCACCTCCCGCACCACCCCCGCCGCCGGACATCCCGTCAGCCCCACCCACCGCGCCACCGTCTCCGGCACCGACAAAAAACTCAGATTCTTTCGCCCCCACCGACCCGGCCCGCCATACGGCACAATCCGATCCGCCGTGCCATGAAAATGAATCGCCGAAACCGGCCGCCCCGGCTGCGGATCCGCCACCGCCAAGGTCCCCCCCACCGCCGCGATCGCCGCAATCCGATCCGACAGCTCCGCCCCCAGCCGGTAACTCATCATCCCCCCATTCGATAAACCCGCCGCAAAAATCCGCCGCCGATCCACCGGAAACGCCCCTTCCACCTCGTCCAGCAGCGCCCGCATAAAAGCCACATCGTCAGGCTTCTCCCGACTCGGCCCGATCCCCCCCGCATTCCACGTCAAAAACGTCTCCGCCATCCCCGTCCCATTCGGATACACCGCGATAAACTTGGAGGCTTCCGCCTGCTCATCCATCCCGCAAAAGGACGCCATCATCCCCGCGTTCATGCCCGCCCCGTGCAGCACCAACACCAGCGGCACCGCGCGCCCCGCCGCCAAACCCTCCGGCACATAAATCCGACAACTCCGCTCCAGTCCCCCCACCCGCACCTTGCGCCATTGCTTGCCCGACACCACCGCCGCCCGCACCGCCACGCCCGCCGCCGGAACCTCCGCCGCCTCCAGCCCGCCTCCCCAAACCAGCCCCCCCAGCAAGGCCACTAGGCCCGCCCGGACCGCCCCCCCCAGCGCCGCCTTCAACCGCGCCAGCGTCTCCTTCTGCGAAAACCCCGACGGGGTCCTCGATTCCGCCGCTCCCGAAAACGCCTTCTCCCCCGCCAGCCACCGCGCCTCACCAGCCGGATCCTCCAAGCCCTCCACCAACGCCAACCTCAAATCATAGCTGTAGCCATCATAGCCCGCCCCGATAAAACCCGCGTGCACCGCCGTAGCCGCCCCCCGCCCCACCTCTGCCAACAGCGCATGCTCAATCGCCCCCTCCCCCGGCACCCCCTTCCACCGCGCTTCACAAGAATCCACCGACCGCGACAAATACCGGCGACACGCCATCGGCCGCACCGCATACACCGAACACCTCCCCTCCCGCAGCAACACACAAGGCCGCCCCCCTTCCCCCTCCTGCCCCTGCCGCGCCTCCGCCAGCACCGCCGCCAACTCACCCTCGCTCCGCTCCGCCCGCA
>CALQKQ020000199.1 GCA_943331195.2 Akkermansia muciniphila
GACTTGATCCGGCATGGGGAGGAGAGCTGCACGGTGGAGGCGGTGTTTCAGCCGAAGCATTTGGGGGAGATCAATGGGGCGCTGGCGGCGGCTGGATTGGAGGCTTGTGAGGATGGGGTGTTGCTCATCAAGCGGGTGATTTCGGCGGGGGGGGCGAACCGGCAATTCGTCAACTGCGCGCCGGCGACGCTGGCGGTGCTCAAGGCGCTGGGGCCCTTTTTGGTGGATTTGCATGGGCCGCATGAGCATCAATCGCTGAACTCTCGGGAGCGGCAGTTGGCGATGTTAGATGCGGCGGCGGGGGCGGAGGGGGCGCTGGAGGCCTATCAGAAAAGCTGGAGGCAGTGGCGGGGGCTGCGGGCGGCCTATGATGAGCTGAGCCGCGCGGAGCATGTCAGTGGGCAGGAGTTGGATTTGTTGCGCTTTCAGGTGGAGGAAATTGAGGCGGCGCAGCTTCGGGTGGACGAGGAGGAGCCTTTGTTGCAGCGCTATAAAATGGCGGGCAATAGCACGCGACTGGGGGAGCTTTCGGCGGCGGCGCTGGGGACTTTGCAGGATGCGGACGACTCCATTTTAACGAAGTTAGGGGAATTGCGGCGGCACTTGCGGGAATTGGAGCGGATTGACCGCGGGGTGACGGGGGTGACGGCTGGGTTTGAGACGGCTTTTGTGGAATTGGAGGAATTGGAGCGCGGGTTGCGGGACTACCACGACTGCTTGGAGTTCAATCCGCGGGAGATTGAAGAGTTAGAAGAGCGCATCAATGTGGTGGAGACCTTGAAGCGCAAATATGGCGGCAGCCTGGAGCGGGTGCTGGAGCACCGGGATCAAGCGGCGGAGCGCCTGGGGAAGATTGAGGGGCGCGGGGAGGAGTTAGAGCGGCTCCGGGTGGAGTCGGCGCAGGCGCGCGAGGCCTTGGAGGTCTTGGGCTTGAGCTTGGGGCAGCTGCGGCGGAAGGGGGCGCCGCGCTTGGCGAAGGAGGTGGCGCGGCACCTGGCCGATTTGGGGTTTCGGCAGTCGCAATTTACGGTGGATTTGGCGGCGGCGGGGCAACCTGGGGCCCAGGGCTTAGAGGAGGTGGACTTCATGTTTGCGCCGAACCCGGGCGAGCCGGCGAAGCCGCTGCGGGTCATTGCGAGCAGCGGGGAAATGAGTCGGGTGATGTTGGCGGTGAAGAGTGCCCTAGCGAAAGAGGACAGCATTCCGCTGCTGGTGTTTGACGAAATTGACGCCAACGTGGGCGGGGAGATTGCGGCGGCGGTGGGGCGGAAAATGGCGGAGCTGGGGCGCAGCCATCAGATCATCAGCATCACACACTTGCCGCAGGTGGCGGCGCTGGCGAGCTGCCACTATGTGGTTAGCAAAGTGGTGCAAAAGGACCGGACGTTTAGTCAGTTGGTCCGGGTGGAGGAGGGGCAGCGGGTGGAGGAGATTTCCCGGATGTTGGGCGGGCAGGCGGAGAGCGCGCGGGCGCATGCGCGTAGTTTGCTGGCGGGAGAGGCCTGAGCGCTGGGGCTTCAGCCTGGGGGAAGGCTGTGCCGGGGGAGGAGGGTGATGCGCTTGAGGCGGCCGGCGTCCTCTGGGGACCAGGAGCGGATTTCGGGGTCGTCCTTGAAGAGGTGGTGGACGAGGCGGCGCTCGTAGGAATTCATGGGGTCGAGCTTGAGGGCTTGACCGGTGGCGCGGACTTCTTCGGCGATGAGGCGGACCTTGTCGAGGAAGCGTTCGGCATCGCGGCGGCGGAAGTTTTCTACGTCGACGCGGACGCGGGGGGCCTCGGGGAATTGTTGGCGGAGGAGTTTATTGACGAGGTGTTGGAGGTCGTCGAGGCGCTCACCTTGGGGGCCGATGAGGGATTCTGGCTGAGCCATGCGGACGTGGAGGGAGGGCCCGGTGGGGTCCGCGGCGGTGTCGATGGTGACGCTGAAGCCGAGGTGGCTGAGCATGACGTCGAGGATTTCATGGGCGCAGTCGGTGGGATTCATGGGAGGGAGGGGAATCCGGTGAGGGGGGTGGAGGGGAGGGGCCGGGGGGCGATCAGCCTTTTTTGAAGGTGCTTTTGCCGCCGCCAGGGGTGGGAGGGCGGGGGCCTTTGGCGCGCTGCTGGGCGGCGGCGGCGGCTTGGGCGCGCTCGAGGAAGGAGGGGCCGCGGGGTTTTTTGACGAGGGGGAGGTCGGGCTCTTTGCTGGCGACCCAGGTTTGGAAGATAGAGATGACGTTTTGCACGGACCAATAGAGGGCGAGGGCGCTAGCGGTGGCATAGCAGAACATGAGGAAGAAGAGCGGCATGATCTTGAAGATCTTTTGCTGCATTTCCATTTGGGGGTTGGTCTGGGTGGGCTGGGGGGCGACCTTCATCTGGATGTACATGGTGACGGCCATGATGAGAGGGAGGGGATTGAGGGGGAAGCCGGCGATGTGGGCGACGGTGTCGGGGAGGGAGAGGTCTTTGACCCAGAGGAAGGGGTGGCCGCGCATTTCTACGGCACCTTGCATCATGTGGAAGTAGCCGAGGAAGATGGGGAATTGGAGGAGGACGGGGAGGCAGCCACCGACGGGGTTGACGCCGTAGTCTTTATACAGCTTCATGGTCTCGAGCTGCATTTTCTGGGGGTCGTCTTGATGCTTCTCCTTGAGCTCCTGCATGAGGGGGGAGAGTTTGGCCATGCGCTTCATGGACTTGGTGGCCTTGATGGAGAGGGGCCAGATGACGAGGCGGACGACGATGGTGAGGAAGACGATGGCGAGGCCGAAGGGGACGTAGTGGTGGAAGAGGTTGAGGGCGCCGAGGAAGAGGCGGCTGAGGCTGCTGAACCAGCCGTAGTGCATGGCTTGGTTGCGGTCGCCGCCGACGTTGTTGAGGACGGTGCCGGAGCGGGGGCCGGTGTAGATTTCGCCTTTCCAGGTGGAGGTGGCTCCAGCGGCGGGGGCGCTGCCGGGGAGTTGCAGGGAGGTTTCGACGGCCCAGCCTTTGACGGGGGCGCGGTCGCCGTCGGCGAATTCGACCCATTGGCGGCGGGAGAGCAGTTGGGTGGATTGGCCCGCTAGGGTAGCGGCGGGGCTGATGAGGCTGGTGTAGAATTGGTTGTGGACGCCGGCCCAGGTGAGGTCGGTGAGGGGGCTGCGGATTTCGGCTTGGGCGGCTTTGGGCATGAAGCCGAGGAAGCTGGAGGCGTCGAACTTGTCGGCGGTGAGTTGGCCGTCGGAGCGACTGGCATACCAATTGGAGGAGGGCCCGGGGACTTCGGAGGCGTGGAGCTTTTCTAGCAGGCCCGCGTAGAGCGAGTAGTCAGCGGGGACGGCGGTGCTGGTATTTTTAAAGGAGAGCTGGAGGTCCCAGATGTAGCCCCAGCCGTCGGTGGGCTCGCCTTCGCGCATGGACCACGCTTTGGTGATCTCGATGCCATTGACGGTGGCGGTGTAAGTGATGGCGCGATCGCTGGAGGAGGCGACGCGGTAGAGGGTGAGGTCGTAGGTGCCCTGGGCGTTGAGGAGGGCTCCGATGGGGGCGGGGGCGCGCTGGTTGAGGATTTGTTCGGTGCGGCCGGCGTAGCGGCCGGCAAGGATTTTGACGGTGCGGATGCCGCCCCCGCGGCTGGTGAAGGTGTATTCGGCGGCGGGGTTGCCGAGGATGGTTTCCTCAGCTGGGACGGCGAGGTCGGGGGTGGAGGGGCTGGCGGTGAGGGAAGGCGCGGCGGGGTCGGAAGGTGCGGCGGAGGGGAGGGCGATTTCGGAGCTTGCGGAAACCGGCGTTGGCGGGGGTGGGGGGACGGGCTTTTGGGTGGCGATGACTCCGGCTAGGCCGAGTCCGCACACTAGCACCATTATCCACTCGAATCGATTCATGTTCATAGGCAGGGGGAAAATCAGGGGTGGCCAGGGCAGGCGGGCCCACCGGGGAGGTCGGCCCTACGACAGGCGGGGGAAAATGACAATGACAAAAGACCGGGGGGCGGAGGGGCTGGGCCTCAGGGAGCGGCGGGAGATTTGAGTTGGGGGACGGGGTCGGGCCCGCAGCCGCCCCAGGGGTGGCAGCGGGCGAGGCGGCGCAGGCCGAGCCAGGAGCCTTTGGCGGCACCGTGGCGGACGACGGCTTCGAGGCAATACTGGGAGCAGGAGGGGGTGTAGCGGCAGCCGCTGCCGGGGCCGCTGAGGGCGTGCAGGGCAGGCGAAATCCAGCGCTGATAGGCGCGGAGGGCCCCGCAGATCAGGGTTTTCATGGGCTTCCGGCGGAGGGGGGAGCGTCGGAGATCAAACCGGCGCGGAGGGCGAGGCGACGCCATTCTTGGCGCAGTTCGGCGTAGCTGGCTTTGACGGCGGGGAATTTGGCGATGGTGACGATGTCGTGGGTGGCCTGGATGGCGGGGAGGCATTCGCGCACGATCATGCGGAGGCGACGGCGCACTTTATTGCGGACGACGGCGTTGCCGAGGCGCTTGGTGGTGGTGAAGCCGGCGTGGGCCTGGGAGGCGTCCGGGCGCGGGCGGGTGGCGAGGATGAGGCAGCGCCCGGTCCAGGAGCGGCCGTGTTCGCGCACGCTGGAGAAATCGCGGGTCCGCTTGAGGCGCTGATCGCTGGGCAGGGCCATGGGGGAGGGGTGGTGGGGGCGCGGGGGGAAAAGCAGGCTGCCCGTGCCCGCAGGACCTCGCGAGGAGGTGCTATCGGAGCACGGGCAGGAAAGCGGCAAGCGGGGAGGGTGAGTCCTCGGGATGCGCTGAGGAAATTAGGACTGGGTGTGGCGGGCGTATTGAACGTCCGCGCCCTTCGGCAGGAGGCGCTTGCGGCCTTTTTGGCGGCGGCGGGCGAGGCAGTCGCGGCCACTTTTAGAGGCCATGCGGGCGCGGAAGCCGTGCTGATTTTTGAGGGTGCGCTTGGAGGCTTGGAAGGTGCGTTTAGACATGGCGGGACGTGGTTGGAAAGGAGGGCAGGCCGCTCGCTGGGCTAGGGGTTCGCAGGGAAATCGCCTAAGCTCCGACGACGCGGGCCTTCATCCTAGGAGGCCTCCCCAGCTTGTCAACCGGCGAGTGGGATTTTGCGGGGATGGATGGGGTTGAGGTGGAGGCGATTAAGCGGCTTTGGGGGTGGCTTGGACGGCCTCGGCGGGGAGGGGGATGCAGCGATAGCCCTTGGCTTGGAGGAGATCGATGAGGCTGCCGGGGCCACAGAGGTGGCCGGCACCGACGAGGACGAGGGTGGGGCGATCGCCTTGGAGGAGGGCCTGGAGGCGGGGGATCCAGGCCGCGTTGCGGTCGTCGAGGAGGAGTTTTTTGATTTCGGGGAAGTCGCGGAAGCTTTCTAACAAGGTGGCGTGGAGGGCGGCGGCGTCGCCGGAGCGCCAAGCCTGGATGAGGCGGTCGGTTTTTTCCTCGAGTTGGTCGGCTTCGGCGAGGGATTGGCGGAGGAGGGCTTCTTGGGTGGGAGCGGGCAGGTGGCTGAAGAGGGCCATTTGGCCGAGGACGGTTTCGAGGCCTTCGACGGTTTTGCCGGAGCTGGGGAGGCGAGCGGCGAAGTGGGTTTCGAGGCCTTGGTCGCTGCGGAAGCCGAGTTGGCGGCTGCGGGCGACGGCGATGGAAAGGGCGGCCATCCAGGGGGGCTGGGTTTGTAGGGTGGCGAGGGGCGTTTGGGTGCGCTGGGCCCAGGTGGCGAGGCTTTGCCAAGTGGTAGGCGTGAGGCGTTCCTGGAGGGTGCCGGAGGGCAGGGTGATGAGGGATTTCAAGCCGAGCTGGGTTTCGGGTCGGGCGGAGTCGTCGGGGGCGATTTCGAGGACGAGGTGGGTGGTTTGGCGCCAGGCGGCTTCGTAGGGGGAGGGCAGGGGGTAGTCGCTGGGGCGCAGCAGGTGGAAGGAGCCGGCGAGAAAGAAGGGGACGTTGCCGCCGCTGACGCGCCAGACCAGGCCGGGGGCGGTGGGGTCGGAGGGAGGGGCGGGTAGGGCGGCGGCGCGCGGAGCTGGGGAGCAGCTGGGGATGGCGCCCAGGCAAAGCAGGAGGGCGGCGGCGCGGAGGGAAGGAGAAAAGAACATGCAGGGTCGAGCTTGTCGGAAAGGGGCGGGCGGGGCAAGCGGGCGCGGCGTCATGCTTTTGGTGCAGCGAACGCCAAGGCATGAAGGTGGGCTGAAGTTAGAATTAGGCGGCAGGCGGCAGGCGCCAGGACGACGCCGTCTAAGGCATAATCGAAAAGGGGTCCCTTGGATGGGGAGATGGGCGGGATGGGATTTGACGGAGCGGTGGGTTTTCGCTATGGGAGGGGAATGCGTGGTGAACTTGAATCAACCTTTTTGCGGGGAAGCGGCGATGTCTGAGCGCGCGGTTTCGTTGGTTTTGGGGCGCTTGGGGCCGGAGGAGCGGGATGAGGGGGCCCGGTTGATTCACGCGGCGCTGGCGGCGTGGTATGGGCGGCATTTGAATCAACCGGAGCGGTTTGGGACGGCGTGGGAGCCGTTTCGGGTGTTTCCGGAGGTGTATGAGGCCTTGGATCCGGGAGGGGCGCTGACGGCGCGGGATGCGGGGACGGGGCAGTTGCTGGGGCTCTGTTTTTATCATGAGCGGCCGACGCATGTTTCGGTGGGGATTGTGGCGACGTCGCCGGAGGCGGGGGGGCGCGGGGTGGGCCGGGCCATGGTGGAGGAAGTGCTGGCGCTAGCGGATGCGGCGGGGCTGCCGGTGCGGCTGGTGTCGAGCCTGATGAACCTGGACAGTTTTTCGCTGTATACGCGGCTGGGTTTTGTGCCGGGGACGGTGTTTCAAGACCTGCAGTTTCCGCCGGGGGTGGTGCCTGAGCCGGTGGGCTTGGAGGGGGGGAGTCTCGGCGAGGCTGCGGCCGGGGATGTGGCGGCGATGGCGGCGCTGGA
>CALQKQ020000200.1 GCA_943331195.2 Akkermansia muciniphila
GCAAAGGGCAGCCCCGGCGGCGGCAAGTCATTGATGTTCGCCATCTTGTTGGACGGCTTGTTCATCCCAATGTCAGGCCGGAAGCGCAGCGTCTGCCAAGGCACCCGGTTGGCCACCCCCGTAGGAATCGACCCAAAATCCACCGGCGAGCGCACCAAGAAGTTCGGCGAAATGTTCTGCCCGCCAACGCCCTCGGAATTGGTCTTGGGTGCCGCCAAATAGAGGCTCCGGTAATAGGCATTCCCCATCACCCGACGGCGGTCGCCCTCGTCCGGAAAGTTCATGTACGGCCCATCCGGCGCCGCCGCCACGCCAGTGTCGAAGTCGCCCGTCTCCGTAGGATCCGAGGACCCCCGGTTCGGCACCACCCCGCGGCCATCGCGGCGCCCGTGCGCAAACATCTGACGGCGCTGCGGATCCTGGCTGATGCTCGCCTGCTTCAAAATCCGGTCGTCCTGTGCCGGGAACTTCAAGGCCCCCAACTGCGTAATCCCCATCAACTGCTTGTAGGGTGCCCCAAACGGCAGACCCGTCAGCTTCGCCGCACTCGCCTTGTCCCCTCCAGAAAGCGGATAGCGCGGCACCAACTGCGTGTCGATGATCGACAGCCCAGGGTTATACAAACTGTTGTCCATAGCCCGCGCCATCGGACTGGTGTTCATCTCAAAAAAGGAATGCGCCAGGCGGCCCCCATTCCCCGCCGTCGCATAGCTTTCGTGAGGCACAAACACATCCGCATCAATCCGCGAGGGCGTCGCCGTCAGGCGGTAGTCCCCGTGCGGCAGCACAAAACTGCGCATGAACACCCGCGGGTCGGGAAAGGCCTGCGTGCCCAACGCATACTTCGTCACCAAACTGCGCAAAGACTCATTCGTAAGCGAAGGCGTCATCGCACTGAAGAAGTTGGCCGGCAGGGCCAAATCCGTCGCCTGCACGATGTCAAACTCCCCCTCGCCATCCATATTCATCACCCGCAACGGGGTCGCCGGATCCGCCCTCAAGTTCACGTCAACGCTGGCGTCGTTGCCCGTCGCCATCACAATGCAAAACGGCTTGGTCGTCGCAAAGTTACTCCCAGCCCCATTCGCCGAGCTAAAGGCCACCCGAGGCCCGCCCATCCCGCCCAGCGGCGAAACCCCGTTCCCCGCGCCCGGCCCCTTGGCCATTTGCCGCGACATATTGGCCCCGCGCTGCAAACCTGCCGAAACCGTCAGCACCTCGTTGTCCGGCCCAATGATCGGCAAGGCCGAGCCATCCGGCGAACTCACCACGTTGCCCGAATTCGGGGCCACCCCACTCACCGCAATCCCCGCTTCCGGGAAAGTAGCCGACCACCCGTGCTTCGGATTGAACCCGCTCAAAATAAAGCCTACCTCCACAATGTAACGCGTCCCCGGTGCCGACGCGTTGGCCCGCGTTTGCGAAGCCGCACTCATCTGCCCGAACAGCGTCCCCCACGGCCCACTGACCGGATCGCTCGCCGCCCCCCCGGCCCGCTTCGCCGCCACGTTCACCACGATGGCGATTTCCGCCGGACCATACAATTTCCCCGTCCCCTTCGGCGTCCGCGACAGCTGGTTGGTGAACGCCAAACAGTTGAAGTGCGCCAAATTGGTGTCCGCCCCGGCAACGTTGGCGCAGCCGCACACCCCCGCAGCCTTCCCAAACCCGTCATCATAGCGGTCCGCCCCAGTCAAAAACGCCGGCTGCATATTGATCGACCGCGTGTAATCCAACATGTTGAGCAAAATCTGCGTCCGCTCGCTCGCATCAAACAGCGAGGTCGCCCCAAAGGAGTTCGTCCAAGTCGCCGCCCCCGTGCCATTCAAGCCAGGAGGATATTTCGAAGCCAGGGAAAGCCCCGCAGGGTCTTCCGCGCTAACCGACTGCACCTTGAAGGGCACCGTCTCTGGATAGCCCGGAATCGGCAACTTGGAGAGCTCCTTGAGATACTTGAACACCTTGGTGTTGCGCACCCGCGAGTCCCCGGAGTTGAACATTTCGTTGTGCCGCGAACCCGGATCGCGCCGCTGGAAGAAGTAGGCATTGCCCCCCGCCACGCTGCTGCGCCCCCCAATGGTGCTGTTCAACGCCATGGTCACGTCGTAGGGGCTCACCCCCTGCGGCAGCGACCCCGTCGTCCCCACCGCCGGCACTGCTAGCAAATCCATCGGGAACATCGACACCCGCGGAAATCCCTGGTTGGTCAACTCCGGCGAATGGCTCTTGTGCGTCAGGAAAAACTGCGAGCGCTGTAGCGTCTGGAGAAACTCTAATTTGCCATCCTTATTTTCGCTCAACAAGTTGCTCCGCGGCGCATTGAGGCTCTTGTTCGTCGCCCCCGATGCCTTGAAGTACACCTCATCCATGGAGGTAAAGAGCCGGTCGTCATTGGAAGCCCCCACCGTCGCATCCGTCGGCGTAGCAAACATCCCCCCGCCCGTCCCCACGCTGCCCACCCGCACTTCCTGCGAATCGCCCACAATAAACGGCGCCAAATCCCAGACGCGCCGCGCATCCTCCACCTTCAACAAATCCATCCGCCCGCCCGCCGGATTTTGCGTCCCCGCAATCACGCTCTGCAAATCCGGTGGCACCCACCGCCGATTCGGATAAAACACCGCCGACAAATCCACCCCCGCAGGGTGCCCCGGATAGCGCTGAAACTCCCCCGCAATCGGCTGATTCTTCGCCAACCATTGATCCTCCAAAGAAGTCGTCCGCGGCGTGTCCCATGCCGCCGGCACCGACGCCGTGTTCACATTCACCTTGCACGACTCGTCGTCCGCCCACCACGCCATCCGCCCCACCATCGGGTTGTCCCGGCTCACCGTGCCGCTGTTCGAGCCATTTAAACTTTGAAACTCCTTGTTGTCGTCCAAATATCCCAACGTCCCATCCTGCAACAAATAAATCCACCGCACCGGCATCGCCAACTGCTCCTGCGAAGGATCCACCCCCTTCATCCGCACCGTCCCAGACCGCGCACTGTAGGTGAATCCCTCGGTGTTCCGCGCCGCATCCAGCGCCCCATCCCGACCGTTGTACGCCCGGGGATCCGCAATCGGATAGGTAAACCCTTTCGTGTCTCCCGCCCCCGTAACCCGCGCCCGATCCCCCGTCGCCGCCGTATACACCGGGCGATTCAAGTCGGCAAATTCATCCGGCCGCTCCGCCCAGTCCGGCGCATTGTCCTCATTGATCTGCTCAATCAATTTCCCCGTCTCAAACGGCCGCATGTCCCCAATCTGCGGAACACTAGAACTGTACAACTTAAACAGCCGATTGTTGGAAAAGTCCGTCGGATTCCCACTAAACGTGCGGATCGCCCCCGGCTGCGACGTCCACGTCACAATGTCCCGCGGACTCGACGCATTGCTCGGCGTCAAACGCGACGCCTCGCGAAACTGCGCAATCACCAAGTTGATGATCGTGTCCTTCAACGTCGTCACCCGCTGGATTTCCACCGATCCCTTCGCCGTCACTTTGGCCGAGGTCGCCATGTTGAAAAAACTCACCACCAACACCGTCATCAAGGTGATGATCGCCAACACCGTCAAAATGGCGACGCCCTGCTTTTGCTTGTGCCGCGAAACCACTAGGCGGGCCCGGAGGCGGTGGAGAAGACTGCGTTTCATAGCTGTTGAAGGGGGATGAAGGAAGAGGTGGTTGGCAGGCACGCCCGCAGGCAAAAACGAGGCCGATCGAGGCCGCTCCGCAGGTTTTTGGTCCCGATTACAGGATTTACATTGACCATACAAGAGTTTTCCCAGCAGAGTCCCAAGGCTTCCCTGGACTTGACCCCAGGGATTTCTTGGCGGACCAAGCATCTCGACACGTTTTTTCTTGAATACAGCTTTTGTATCTCATATGTAAATACAAAAATCAAATTCTTCCCCATGAAATTCCTCAAAACCCGTTTCTCCCGCTCCGGATTCACCTTGGCGGAGGTCATGATCGCCATGGGAATCGTGGCCTCGGTGATGGTGGCCCTCCTGGGAATGATGCCCCTCGGCGTCCGCGCCGTGCGCGAAGCCACTAATTTAACCATCTGCGGCCGCATTTCCCAAGAGGTCATCAGCAATATCCAGCAATCCAGCTGGGCCGACGTCATGAAAAACTACGACCGCAAGACCTTCACCTTCGACAATGAAGGCTTCTCCATCAAAAACGGCAACACCTCCAAACCCTCCTTCGAAGCCCGCGTCACCATCCCCCAAGAAAACGTCAGCATCGGGAAAACCACCTACAACGCCGATACCCTCAAGAAAATCCTCGTCGAGGTCGAATTCACTCCCGACGGCATCAAGGTTCCCATCAAGGCCGGAACCAAAATCAACCCCAACATTTTGAGCTACAATTTCTACGTGGCCAACCAAAACAAAGCCGGCTGAGCGGCCTGCCTCGCCATCCCCCCCGCCCTCCCCTGCCATGAAATCCCTTTCCTCCCCCCGCGCCGCCGCCCGCGCCGCCTTCAGCCTCATCGAACTGATGGTCTCCGTGGCCGTCCTTTCCCTGATCCTCGTCATCGTCTTCCAAATGCTCGAGCAAATGCAGAAGACCTGGAAGCGCACCCGCCAAACCGTCGCCGAATTCAAAGACGCCCGCAGCGGCTTCGAAGAAATGAACCGCCGCATCGGCCAGGCCACCATGAACGCCTACTACGGCTACGACTACAAAGACGCCACCCTCAACGGCATCAAAACCCGCTACGGCCGCGAAATCATCCGCCAGTCCGAACTCCACTTCGCCTGCGGCCCCTCCTCCATCCTCTTCCGCGGTGCCACCGCCAAAGCCGTCGGCAGCCGCCCCGGCCACGCCATCTTCTTCCAAGCCCCCTTCGGCTTCTGCTACGATCGCGCCCGCGACGACAAAAGCCGCCTCCAGTTTGAACAGCTCAACAACCTGCTCAACGCCTGGGGCTACTACGTCGAATTCAACACCGACGAAATGGACCGCCCCCGCTTCCTCAACACCCTGCGCAACGCCCCCAAGCCCCGCCCGCGCTACCGCCTCATGGAGTTCCGCCAACCCACCGAATACCTCCAAGTCTACAAACTCGGCCTCCGCGACCTCGTCTCCCCCCAACAAAAGGAAATCTACCGCTGGTTCGCCGACGGCCTCTTCAGCGTCAACTCCACCTGGAATACCCAACTGGAACCCTCCAAAGACGAAACCTTCTTCCGCACCGTCCGCCCCATCGCCGAAAACATCATCGCCATGGTCATCCAACCCCGCGAGGCCGCCAGCCCCACCAGCGCCAAAAAACCCGAAGACCTCGCCCCAGACTTCAACTACGACACCCGCCGCTGGCAGTGGAGCAGCCCCACCAACCCCATCAGCATCCTCACCCGCCACCAACTCCCCCCCATTCTCGACGTCAGCTTCATCGCCATCGACGAAGCCTCCTTCGCCACCTTCGCCATCCGCACCGGCATCGAAGACGTCTCCAAAGACCCTAAACTCGTCCCCGACGAACTCTTCATCAAAGGCAGCAAACTCGTCGAAGACTTCGACGAAATCGAAAAATTGCTCCGAGCACTCAAACTGGACTACCGCATCTTCAATACCAGCATCCGCCTGCGCGAATCCAAGTGGACCTGACAGCTCACCCTGCCGTCCCCTCCTCCCCCCCTTTCCCCTCCTTCATTGCCCATGAAAGCAATCCTTTCCCGCCCCGCCCCCCGCGGCTTCACCCTGATCGAAATCCTCGTCGTCCTCGCCATCATCTCGGTCATCATGTTCTTTAGCGTCCCCAACATGGGCGAAATCATCCAAGGCTCCAAACTCACCCAAGCCGGCGACCAACTCAAATTCGACCTCGGCCTCGCCCAACAAACCGCCGTCAAAGACAACCTCACCGTCGAAGTCCGCTTCTACCAATACCGCCAACCCGACGAAGCCGCCGACGCCGAACGCAAAACCTACACCGCCTACCAGATGTATAGCCTCATCCCGGACAGCACCAAGCCTTCCGACCCCAAGGCCGAACGCATCCTCGCTCCCCTCGGCAAAATCAAAAAACTCCCCGTCGGCGTCGTCATCCCCTCCAGCGAAGTCTGGAGCACCCTCGTCGCCAACGCCACCATCGCCAACGGCACCGAGGAAATCTTCGGCCTCCTCCCCACCGAAAAACGCACCACCGCCACCTACCGCTCCTTCCAAATCAACCCCGACGGCTCCACCAACCTCGACACCAGCGGCGTCGAACAATGGTTCGTCACCCTCGTCGACTCCACCGACGTCGCCCGCGCCGGCGGCAGCCTCGACTCCCTCGCCCCAGACAACTACATCTGCATCCAAGTCGACCCCTTCAACGGCGGCACCCGCTGGTTCCAACCCAACTGAGCCCCGCCCCCACTTCGACCCCTCAGCGGCGCACCCCCAGCGGTTGCGCCGCTTTGCTTTTTCCGCTTTCTTGCCCCATGACCGCCGAGCGCCAGCAGTTCCGCCTCGCCCTCGGCCTGGCCACCGCCAGCAACGCCCTCCTCATCCTCGCCATCGCCTGGGCCATGGCCGTCTCCCAAGGCCTCAGCAGCTCCCACCCCCAGGCCCAAGCCCCAGAGCCCGCTCCCCTCCCCGACCTCGTCTCCCTCGTGCTCTCCCCCGCTCCCCCAGACGAGCCCTCCCCCCCAGCCAAAGCCTTCGTCACCAGCCCCGACGATCAGCCAGACCTGCCCCCCACCTCCCCAGACCCCGCCTTCATCTCCAGCGCCAACCTCCGCGCCGCCTCCGAAGCCCCCCCAGACCCCCAAGGCCTCCCCAACCGCGTCTCCCAATCAGGCATCGACCAACCCACCCTCGACCTCCGCGACAGCACCTTCCGCGACGGC
>CALQKQ020000201.1 GCA_943331195.2 Akkermansia muciniphila
CTGCAGCGGAAGGCATGGGCGAAGACGTCACTTTTTATGTGGTGGCCGATCCACAGATTCACCTCGACAAGTGGGGGGTGGCGGGCACGGAGCAGACCTTGCGCCGCCTCAATGAGCTCCCCGATCAGGCTTTTCCCCTGGGAGGCAAGGTAGGAGAACCCCGGGCGGTGCTGGTGGCGGGAGACTTGGTGGATGTCGTCGACGACCCGCGCCACTGGGATTATTACACTACATGGTTCGATCCCAATGGCGACGCCTTGCTGCGCTATCGCGTTTTTGAAGGCATAGGAAACCACGACCTTGCGAACGCGCCGGGGCAGGGTTTTAGCGCGGTGCAGCGGGCGGTGGTGGAGCGGCACCGCCGCCGCCAAGGACCAGAAGTGATGCACTGGGATGCGCTTCACTATCACTATTCCTGGGATTGGGGTCCGCTGCATGTGGTGATGCTGAATCTCTTTCCGGGCAATGTGGCGCGCCCGGTTTACGATCGCGCGGCTCCTTGGAATGATCCGCAGCGCAGCCTGGATTTTCTGCGCGAGGACCTGCGCGAGCAAGTGGGCGCGAGTGGTCGGCCGGTGGTTTTGGTGTGGCACTATGGGTTGCGCGGCTGGGGTTTAGAAAAGTGGTGGAGTCCCGAGGACCTGGCCAATCTGCGCGAGGTGTTGAGGCCCTATCAGGTGGTGCTGATCATCCACGGCCACGAGCACGCTTTTGCGCAGTATGAATGGGAAGGCTATCCCGTGTTCATGTGCCCGTCGCCGCAGCAGGACCGCCCGGCGGGACGGCCGGAACAGGCGAGCACGCCGAAGGGTTTTCTGGTGGTTCGGCTGCGGGGGGATCAGCTGCAGTTGGCGCACCATGCGGCGGAGGGCTGGCAGGAAACGTGGTCGCGGAAGATTGAGCGGCGCGGCCGGTGATGTGGCTTTGAGCCGTGCGGCGGTTGGAGGGGCGCCGGGGACATCTCCCGGGAGGTTGGGGGGCGAGCGCGAAATTCTTATTGGCACATGGGGCGAATCCAGCGCAGCATGCGGGGAAACAAACTCATGGAAATGCCCTCCCTCCACCGCCTGTGCTTGGTTTTACCTTTTGTAGCGTCGCTGCCTGCGAGTGTGCGGGCGGAGGGCGAGTGGAATCCCTCGACCCAATTTCCGGCGCTGCCGCCGGAGGAGAGCATTAAGACCATGGAGGTGCCCAAGGGCTATCACCTGGAGTGCATTGCGAGCGAGCCGATGGTGGAGGAGCCGTCGATGATTTCTTTTGATGGCAATGGATCGCTGTATGTGTGCGAGTGGCGCACTTATATGCAGGATGAGCACGCCACGGGCCAGTTGGATCCGGTGAGTCGGGTGGTGAAGTTGCGGGATACGGATGGGGATGGCAAGATGGACCAGCGGACCGTCTTTATTGACAATGTTATTTTGCCGCGCGCGGTGTTGCCGCTGCACGACCGGGTGCTGGTGGCGTTTACGGAGTCGGAGACGATTTGGGCGTATTTTGACGACAACAAAGACGGGGTTTCGGATCGGCGGGAAGTGGCGTGGCAGGGCGCGGATGATCACGGCAACATTGAGCACCAACAGAGCGGGATGTTGTGGAATTTGGATAACACCATTTGCACGAATGACCGGCGCTTGAGTTGGAATGGGGGCAAGCTCCACGCCATGCCGCACAGCGTGGGGCGGGTGAGCCAATGGGGTTTGGCGCGGGATGATGATGGTCGGCTGATTTGCTCGTGGGGGGGAGGAGCCAATCCGGCGCATTCGTTTCAGCTTCCGGCGGGCTATCCGATTTTGAACATTCCGGAGCACGAGGAGGGTTATTTTCGGCCCTGGGGGATTTGTCCGGTGTGGGACTTCAGCGATGGCGGCTACGATGTGGCGCGGCAGGCGCAGTTGACGCATTTTTCGGCGGCCTGTGGGCAGAGCGTGGTGCGCAGTCCGCTGTTTCCGGAATGGCAGGGGAATTCGCTGGGCTGCGAGCCGGTGGGTCGGCTAGTGCGGATGACTTCCTATACCTGGCAGGATGGCAAGGGGACGGCGCACAACGCGTTTCCTGGCAGCGAGTTCATCCGGGCTAAGGACGCTTATTTTCGGCCGGTGTGGACGGAGAGCGGTCCGGATGGGGGGCTCTATGTGGCGGACCTCTATCGCGGCATCATTCAGGAAAAGGAGTGGTTTCCGACGGTTGTGACGCCGGAGTTGCAGGATCACTTTGTGGAGGACTATCGCAAAAATAAATTGGTGCAGTGGGTGGAGCGCTATGAGCGGGTGAAGGGTTGGGGCATGATCAAGGTGCATCGCCACGGGCGGATTTACCGCTTACTTCCTGACAACAAACCGGCGGGGGCGAATCCCAAGATGTTGGACGAGACGCCGGTGGAGTTGGTGCGGCACCTGGCTAATCCTAACGGATGGTGGCGGGACACGGCGCAGATGCTGATCGTTTCCCGGGGGGATCAGGCGGCGGTGCCAGCGCTAGCGGCGATGGCCCAGGGGGAAGCGACCAATGGCCGCATCCATGCGCTGTGGTCGCTGCGGGGGCTGGGGGCATTGTCGAAGGAACAAGTATTGGTGGCGCTCCGGGATAGGGAGCCACGGGTGCGGCGGGCGGCGGTGCAATTGGCGGAGGCCTGGCTGGGGCAGAAGGATGCGGGCATCCTAGCTGCGATCCAAGCGCTGGCTGCGGATGGGGATGCCCAGGTGGCGACCCAGGTCTTTTTGGCGTGGCGCGCGGTGGGGCAGCCGGGCGCGTTCCCAACGGGGAGCCGGGCGCTTCCGCTAGTGGCGGCGGTGCAGGAGCACGACAAAAAGGAAGCGCTCCAGGATAAGCTGAGCGATCGGGCGCGCCAGGGGCGGGTGGTTTATGAGAACCTTTGCATGTCGTGTCACGGCTTGGACGGCATGGGCTTGAAGGCGGCGGATGCATTGTTGGCCCCGGCTTTAGCGAAGTCTGCGTGGATGGCGAGCAACGGGAACGTTCCGGTCTTGGCCCGCATCCTGTTGAAGGGTCAAGCGGGTCCGATTGATGGGGTCAGCTATGGCGCGGGCTTGATGCCGCCGCTGGAGCACAGCCACAGCGACCAACAGATCGCGGATGTCCTCACCTATATTGGGGAGCGCTGGCACGGGTGGAATCGGGCGGCGAGCGGTGCAGACATTGCGCGGATTCGCCAGGAAATCACCCCCCGCCAGGCGCCTTGGACGCACGAGGAATTGAAGGCGGTGCCGCGCTAGGGCGGGCGCTTGCTGGGGGCGCGGGGTCCGGGGAGCTTGAAAAATGTCGTATCGCTGGAGTTGATTCGCTGCTATGGGCGGGGAGTTATGAACGAAAAGGAAACGACAGTTTTTGGGCGCCTGCGGAAGAGCGGCATCATTGCGGTGCTGATTCTGGATCGGGTGGAGGATGCAGTGCCCTTGGCGGAGGCGCTTTTGGAGGGTGGCATTGAGGCCATGGAGTTGACCATGCGGACTCCGGCGGCGCTGGGGGCGCTGCGCGAGATTGTGGCCAAGGTGCCGGGGATGCTGGCGGGGATGGGCACGATTTTGACGATAGAGCAGGTGAAGCAGGTGGTGGACGCGGGGGCGGCGTTTGGGGTGGCTCCGGGGATGAACCCGCGGGTGGTGGAGGCGGCGCTGGCGGCTGGGTTGCCTTTTGCGCCGGGGATTTGTACGCCTTCGGACATTGAGCGGGCCTTGGAATATGAGCGGCGGTTTTTGAAGTTTTTCCCGGCGGAGCCGAGTGGTGGGCTGCCGTATTTGGAAAGCATTGCGGCACCTTACGCGCACCTTGGACTGGAGTATGTGCCGCTGGGGGGGGTGAATGTGGGGAATTGTCAGGAGTGGCTGAGGCATCCGCTGGTGGGTGGCGTGGGAGGGTCTTGGTTGGCTCCGAAGGCGCTGGTGGCGGCGGGGGATTGGGGGGCGATCCGCGCGGCGGCGGCGCAGGCGCGGGGGATCCGCGACGGCATTCCGGGGCGCGGGGCGGTTTAACTTTTTTACGGCGATGTTGAATTATATTTGGCTAGGAATGGTGACCGTCTCGGTGGCGGTGGCCTTGATGACGGGGACCTTGGAGCCGGTGACGGCGGCGGTGTTGAAACGGGCGGAGGCGGCGGTGATGGATGTGATGTTGCCTTTGGCGGGGATGATCACGCTGTGGATGGGGATCATGCGCTTGGTGGAAGTGAGTGGGCTGATTCACCGGATCGCGCGGGCGCTGGGGCCGCTGTTGCGGCTGGTGTTTCCGGACGTGCCGGTGGGGCATCCGGCCTTGGGTTCGATTGCGATGAATTTGGGGGCGAACATGTTGGGGGCAGGCAATGCGGCGACGCCGATGGGGCTGCGGGCCATGGAGCAGCTCAATGAGTTGAATCCGCATCCGGGGGTGGCTTCCAATGCCATGGTGATGTTGTTGGCGCTGAACACGAGCGCGGTCACCTTGATTCCTGCTAGCACGATCGCGCTGCTGCAGACGCGGGGAGCGGTGCATCCCACGGACATTATCGCGCCTTCGATTTTGGCGTCGTTTTTGGGCACGCTGTGCGCGGTGATGATTTGCCGTTTGTTGCAACAGTTTCCGCTTTTCCGGGTGGTTCCTTTTGGGGCCGCTCCGGGGGTACCCCGGGCGGCGGCAACGGGGTCGGTGGGGGAAGCGGGGGAGGTTCCGGCGCGGTCGATCGCGGGGTGGCGGCGCGGGGTGTTGTGGCTGGCGGTGGGCGGTTTTGTGGGAGTGATGCTGTGGTATGTGGCGGCGCCGGTGTCGCTGGTGGAGGTGCAATCTAAGATCTATCAAAAGGTGCAGGGGCATCTTCCCTCGGGGGTGGAGTGGTTTCAGGGCATTCCGGCGGAGGGGGTGATGCGGCTGATCAAGTTTATCTCGGTGGCGGCGATACCGGGGGCGATCGGGTTTTTCGTGCTGTATGCGGCGCTGGCGGGGGTCAGGGTTTTTGAGGAATTGGTAGAAGGCGCCAAGGATGGGATGGGTGTGGTGCTGCGGGTGATTCCGTACATCGTGGCCATGTTAGTGGCGATAGGGATGTTTACGGAGAGCGGGGCCTTGAAGGTGGTGGAGCGCGTGCTGCAGCCGGTGTTGGGGCTGATTCGTTTTCCGGTGGAGGTGTTGCCGATGGCGATTGTGCGGCCGCTGAGCGGGGGGGGGGCGCGGGCGGTGTTGGATAGCATCGCGGTGGAGCACGGGGTGGATTCGCTGATCACCAAGATTGCGGCCACGATCAATGGGAGCACGGAGACGACGCTTTATGTGGCGGCGGTGTATTTTGGGGCGGCGGGGGTGCGGCGGATGCGGCACGGCATTCCTACGGGGCTGCTGGCGGATGCTTGCGCGATGATTTTCGCGGTGATCTTCTGCCGCTTGATTTTAGGCTAGGACAGCGCTGGGGGGAGCTGGGGCTTAGTTTTTTTCGAGGGAGCGGTGCAGCCAGAGGGCGCCGGCGGCACCGAGGGCGATGATGACGGCGGCGGGGAGGCAGGCTTCGGGGAGGCGGCTTTGTTCTTGGAGGTCCCAGGCGCGGGTGGCGAGGGTGGAGAAATTGTGGGGACGCAGCAGCAAGGTGATGGGGAGCTCCTTGAGGAGGTCGATGAAGGTGAGGAGGAGGGCGGCGAGGAGGGGGCCTCGGAGCAGGGGGAGGTTGATGCGCCAGAGGGTGCGCCAGGGGCCGACGCCGAGGGTGCGGGAGGCGTCGTCGAGGCTGCCGCAGACGCGCTGGAGGCCGCTTTCGAGGGGTTGATAGGACACGGCGAGGAAGCGGACGAGGTAGGCGACGACGAGGCCGGTGAAGGTGCCGGTGAGGAGGCTCCAGTCGAGGGTTTGGGAGAGACGGATCAAGCCGAGGGTGACGGCGAGGGCGACGACGGCACCGGGCATGCCGTAGCCGGCGAGGGCGGCGCGGGCGGCGAGGCGGCCGGGGAGGCCGCGCTGGAGGCGGACGGCATAGGCGAGGAGGAGGGCGAAGAGGGCGATGAGGGCGGCGGTGGTGCCGGAGAGCAGGAGGGTGTGGGCGAGGGCGGGCCAGAAGCCGCGGGGCAGGCCGTCGGCGGCGCCGAGGTAGGCGAGTTGGAGGATGCGGCCGCCGGGGAGGAGGAATCCGAGGGTTAGGGGGAGGAGGCAGGCGGCGCTGGCGGCCCAGGCTTTGGGGCCGCGGAGGGTCCAGGGGGCGAGGGGGCGGGGGCTGGAGCCCTCGTGGAATTGGGCCCGGCCGCGCGCGGCTTTTTCGATGGCTAAAAATGCCAAAACCACGGCGAGGAGGAGCAGGGAGAGGCGGGCGGCGGCGGCCTTGTCGTCGAGGTCATAGCCGTAGCGGAAAATGCCGGTGGTGAGGGTTTTGATGCCGAAAAAGCGGACGGCACCGTAGTCGTTGAGGACCTCCATGAGGGCGAGGGCGGTGCCGCCGGCGATGGCGGGGCGGGCCAGGGGGAGGGCGATGCGGCGGAAGGTGGAGCTGGGGCTGTGGCCGAGGAGGCGGGAGGCTTCGATGAGGGAAGCGGCTTGGCGGCGGAAGGAGGCGCGGGCGGTTAGGTAGACGTAGGGGTAGAGGACGGAGCCGAGGATGCCGACGAGGAGGAAGTAGCGCAGGTTTTCCTCAATGAGAGAGGCGGGGCCGGAGCCCCAGTGGGCGCGCATCCAGACCATCAGGCCGGAGGCGCGGCCTAACAAGTCGTGATAACCGTAAACGGCCAAGTAGCCGGGGAGGGCGAGGGGCAGGACGAGGGCCCAGGAGAAGAGGGGTGAGCCGGGAAAGCGGCAGGTGCTGGTGAGCCAGGCGGTGGGGACGCCGAAGAGGAGGGCGAGCAGGCCGGTGCCGAGGGTGACGA
>CALQKQ020000202.1 GCA_943331195.2 Akkermansia muciniphila
GCTCTAGCAGAAAACAACGCAGCTTCCCCCCACAGCCACGGCCTCCCCACCAACCCCCTAACCGACCGCTCCCGCGCCGCCCCAGACCTCCGCCCCTACGACCCCCAAGCCCTCCCCAAAGGCCTCACTTCCATCGACGGCCAAGGCGGCACCGGCCTCAACCGCGCCGTCAAAAAAAACGGCGTCTGGTTTCCCGTCTACTCCCCCGGCCCCCACCCCGGCAGCGGCCCCCCGCCCCTCACCGCCATCCCCCTCTCCATCGCCTCTAGCAACCCCCCTCCCGGCAAAGTCGACCAACCCTTCTTCTACCAAGCCGAAGCCATCGGCGGCACTCCCCCCTACTCCTGGTCCACTAACCTGCCCGCCGAACCCGGCCCCTTCCTCTTCCACCCCCCCGACGCCACCCTCCGCGGCACCACCTCCCTACCCCGCCTCAGCCCCTTCCAACTCACCGTCACCGACGCCGCCGGCGCCACCGACTCCGCCGCCCTCACCCTCATCATCAAACCCGCCCAAGACCTCGCCATCACCACCCCCGACCCCCTCGACCCCCTCAGCGTCGACCGCCCTTTCACCCTCTCCTTCCAAGCTTCCGGCGGCCTCCCCCCCTACTCCTGGAACAGCAACCCCGGTGCCCCCGGCGGCCTCCCCATCGACTCCTCCGGCCTCTGCAGCGGCTCCCCCCTCGAGGCCGGCGAGTACCCCTTTACCCTAACTCTCATCGACGCCCAGCTCACCAAGGTCCAGCACGACTTTGTTCTAACAGTCACCGAAAGCGTCTCCATCACCACCCCCAACTCCCTCCCTCCCGCCGCTCCCGGTGAACCCTACCGCGGCACCTTCGCCGCCGCCGGAGGCACTCCTCCCTACACCTGGGAACTCGACTCCGGCCAGCTCCCCGGCCCCTCCTGGGAATTGTCGCCCGACGGAATCCTAACCGGCCGCGGCGGAGCCGACACCCCCTGGGCCAAGTTCACCCTCGCCGTCACCGACGCCGCTGGCGCCAGCTTTCGCAAACCCTTCCAACTCGCCATCAGCGACCTCCTCATCCTCGTGCCTAGCCGGGAAAAAGTTGGCGTCGCCTGGCACCCCGCCCGCGTCTCCCAATGGCTCGCCGCCGCCGGCCTGAACGCCCACAGCTTCCGCGTGCTCCGCGACGGCCAAACCGTCTACCAAGGCACCGGCAGCAACTTCGTCGACCACAACCTGCCCACCGGCAGCACCCCCCGCTATACGCTAATCGCCCTCACCAGCGACGGCACCGAGCAAGCCCTCGCCGAACAGCAAACCGCCGTCCTGCCCCAAACCCTAGCGCGCGCCCAACCCGGCGCCACCGGCGATCCCTACGCCGACCGCGTCGTCTCGTTCCGTCCCCTCAGCGCCGGCGGCTACGGCTCCTCCAGCCTCCCCCGCAACGTCACCGGACCTCCCGATGGACGCAGCACCTATGCCCCCGCTTACAAACCCACCGAAGTCCTCTCCCTCCACGCCAAACCCTTCGCCGGTGGCTTCATCGACCTCGAATTCACCGACAACATCATCGAAATCGCCCCCGGAGAGGACCTCACCATTTTCGAAAACGTCCTCTTCATCGGCGGCAGCGCCAATCAGCGCTTCATGGAACCCGCCGTCATCAGCGTGGCCCTCTTCCCCGGCGAATGGCGCGCCCTCCCCTGCGACGCCGTCCCCCCTGCTCCAGGTCAGCCCCTCGACCTGCGCGACCCCTTCTACTACGCCCGCGGCTTCGCCGGTCGCAACGGCACCACCGGCGATGACCCTACCAATCCCACCCGCAGCGGCGGCGACAGCCTCGACCTCGACCCCGCCGCCACCGGCCTCACCTGGATCCGCTACCTGCGCATCCAATCCACCGGCGACCAAGCCCGCTTCGACGACGTCGGCGGCGACCTCATCCGCCACCCCGACGACCCCGCCTTCAACCCCCTCAGCGGCACCGGCAGCTCCGGGTTCGATCTCGACGCCGTCAGCGCGGTGCACTACTGAAGGCACCTCCAGCCGGTGCATCGCCACTTCCTCTCCCTCCCCCAAAGCCGACGCCGCAGAACCCCGAACAACACCCTTCACGGTAACCAGTACGGTAACCAGTACGGTAGCCCCTACGGTAGCCAGACCGTCCCGGTCTGGATTATCACCAATTCCAGAGCGAGACGCTCTGGTTACTACCCTTCGGTAGCCAGACCGTCCCGGTCTGGATTATCACCAATTCCAGAGCGAGACGCTCTGGTTACCACCCAGCGCCAACCCCAGCTGGGCAACTGAGCTTTATCAGGATTCTCCCAGACATAGGCGATCTGAAAGCTGTATTCTCTTGCTGAGCGAATGATATGGTTATAGGCATCGTGCTGCCAAACATCCCCCGTGCGCCCGAGGCGATGGTTGATTTCATGCGCCGTGAAGGACTTCCACGAATGAATGATTTTGGAAAGCCCATGGCCTGAGAGTGGTTGCACGATGACGTGGACGTGGTTAGGCATGACACACCAGGCATGCAAGACATAGCGCTGACCCTCAAAATGCCGGAGGGCCCCGGCGACGAGTTCCGCGATTTCCGGCTGGCGGAGCAGGCACTCGCCATGCCCAGAGTCGAGGAACTGCTCAATCCGCTCCGAGTATAGGAACCGGCTGCGTTTCTCCTCCTCAGCCGTCAGCTCGCGGCCTGCCCGTTGGGCACTTTCCGCGATGCTTTCGCGCTCCCGGTTCCAGGCTTCGCGCTTCGCGTCGGGGACGGAATCCGCCAGCCGGAACGCGACGTGGTAAACGGCGTGGTTGCATGTCCAATGCGGGAGATGTTCGCCCGAGGTGATCACCAGCGAAGCGGGATCTAAACCACCCACGGTAGCCAGACCGTCCCGGTCTGGTCCCTTTTCAAATCCAGAGCCGGACGCCCCAGCTACCCTCACGGTAGCCAGACCGTCCCGGTCTGGTTCCTTTTCAATTCCAGAGCGGGACGCCCTGGCTACCCCCCAGTCTAACACCGCCACCCCATGCTCCAGTTGGATGGGGCTGGGCTCATTGAGTCCTTGTTTTTTAAGGTTCGCGACAACCTGGTGTCCCTGGGGAAAATGCGGACCGACACAGAACATAAGGGCTGCTGGAAGGGGTCATTCGATGAAATCGTAAAACCAAGTAGGGTCCTGCGGCATCGAGAATCCATTCCTGACATAAGATGACAGGGCAGCAACTCGTTTTTGAGCGAACAACCTCTCCCAGGTCGGCGCCGCCGCCAACCCCATCCCTCTGCCGGCCCGAGGAACTGCTAGACTACTAACCGAAAACCCCTCAAGGTTTCCCCCGCTCGGGCGCGCTCGAGCGATCCCAGCCTCCTCCCAGGGCGCGGTAAAGCTGCACCGTGGCCGTCAAAGCCTCTAGCTGCGCCCGGGCCTGGTTCAGTTCGGCGAGGAAGAGCTGCTGGTCATTATAGAGCACTTCCAAATAGCTCGTGACTCCGTTGTCGTATTGCTCGCGAATCAGCACCAAGGCCCCCTTCCGCGCCGTCACCACGCGGGCCTGCGCCGCGCTCAGCGCCGCATTCTGCTGGCGGGCAATCAGCGCATCGGAAACCTCCCGCAGCGCTTCCAGCACCGCCTTGCGATAAGCGGCCTCGGCTTCATCGCGGGCCGCTTGGCTGCCGCGCAGGCCCGCGCGCAGCCGCCCCCCGGCAAACACCGGCACCTCCACCGTCGGCCCCAACTGCCAAAACCTAGCCGGATCGTTAAAAAGGTCAGCAAAGCTGCTGCTGCGCAAACCCGCGCCCGCCGTCAGGCTAAAGCTAGGGAGGAGCTTCGCCTGAGCCACCCCAACCTCCGCCGTGGCCGCGATCAACTGCTGCTCCGCTGCCCGGAGGTCCGGGCGGCGGTTGAGCAACTCCGATGGCAGGCCCGCCGGAGCTGGCGTAAGGATCTTGGTAGAACCAAAGGACTGGCCCCGGCGGATCGGCCCCGGTGCCCGCCCCGCCAAGGTGCTGAGCAGATTTTCCAACTGCCCCACCTGCCGCTGAATCAAACTCATGGCGGCGTCGGCTTCCGCCACCAAAACCTCCGCCTGCCGAACATCAGTTAGAGCACTCTGCCCCCCTTGCTGCCGAATGCTGATGAGCTCCAGCGATTTGCGGCGGCTGTCCAAAGTGCGCCGCGAAATCGCCAACTCCTCATCTTGCTCTAGCAAGGTCAGATAGGCGATGGCCGTGCTCGAGACCAGGCCGGACTCCACCAAGCGCTGGCCTTCTACAGTGGCCAGCAAGCGGGCCCGCGCCGCCTCGCTAGCCCGACGAAATTTGCCCCAAAAATCAATCTCGTAGTTCAGCAAAGTCAGCCCCACGCTGTCCACCTCCGAGGTCGCCGCAGGCCCCGTAGCCGCTGAAGCGCTCGCGCCGCTGCGCGCCGAGCTCAGCCCAGCACCCAAGCTAGGAAACAACTGGGAGCGCACCACCTCCAAACTAGCCTGCGCCTGAAGCACCCGCGCCGCCGCGATCTTCCGGTCCGGGTTGTGCGCCAAAGCCTCGTCGATCAGCCCGCGCAACACCGCCTCCTGAAAGACGGAGCGCCAGTCCAGTTCCCCCAAGCTGGGGCCCGCCTGGCGGCTGCCAAAACGGAAGAATGCCACCGTCGGCTGGCCCGAGCGCTCATAGTTAGGCCCCACCATACAGCCACCCAGCAACACCGCTGGAACCAGCCCTAATAGGGGAAGAAAAGATAGTTTATTCGACGGCATGAGCAGGAGGAGCGGAAGAAAGTTCAGGGCGGGGCGACTTCCGGCCCGCCCCCGAAAGGCGCATCACAAAGGCGTAGCAGGCCGGGATGAGAAAAACCCCCATCACCGTGGCCACCGTCATGCCAAAAACCACCGCCGTCCCCATCACCTTGCGCGACTCCGCGCCCGAACCCGTGGCGATGGCTAGGGGCACCGCCCCTAAGATGAAAGCAAAGGAAGTCATCAAAATAGGCCGCAGCCGCAGCTTCGCCCCCAGGATGGCCGCCTCCCCAAAGGGCATCCCCTTGTCGCATTCCATCTTGGCGAACTCCACAATCAAAATAGCATTTTTCGCCGCCAAGCCGATCAGCATGATCACTCCAATCTGGGCGTAAATGTTGTTATCAAAGCCGCGCATCAGCAGCCCCAAAAACGTGCCCAGCACCACCAGCGGAGTCGCCAGAAGGACGCTGAAGGGAAGCGCCCAGCTTTCGTATTGCGCCGCCAATAAGAGAAATACAAAAACAAAGGCCAAGGCCAAAATGAAACCCGCTTGGCCCGCCGCCTTCTTCTCCTGGAACGTCAGTCCCGTCCACTCATAGCCAAAACCCGCCGGAAGCACCTCCCGAGCCACTTCCTCCATCGCCGCCAGCGCCTGACTCGAACTAAAGCCAGGAGCCGGTGCCCCCGTGATCTCCACCGCGCGGAACAGATTGTAGCGCGTCGTAAAGGCCGGTCCATTCACTTGGGACACCTTCACCAAGGTGTCCAGCGGCACCATCTTGCCCTCCTTGTTCCGCACATAGAATTTGGCGATGTCTTCCGGCTTCCCCGTAAAGCGCGGCTCCGCCTGCAAATAGACCCGGTACACCCGCCCAAAGCGATTGAAGTCATTCACATAGGCCCCCCCAAGATAGGCCTGCAAGGTGGCATACACATCGCTCACACTCACCCCCAACACCCGGCACTTCTCCCGGTCCAGGTCCACCTTGACCTGCGGCACGGCCGGCCGAAAACCGGTGTAGAGCCGCGCCAACTCCGGCCGCTGCGCCGCCCCCGCGAGAAACTTCTTGGTCATGTCCGCCAGTTCGTCCACGGTGCCTCCAGCCCGGTCTTGCAACTCAAAGGTAAAACCAGAGGCGCTGCCGTAGCCCGGCAGCGAGGGCGGCCCAAAGGCCATCACGCGCGCCTCCGGCATCACCGCAAATTGGCGCATCAAGTGCTTGATGATCCCTTTGACATGCGTCTCCGGCGTCGTCCGCTCCTTCCAGTCCTTCAAACTGACAAAAAAGGTAATCGCGTTAGGCGACGAGACATTGGACATGATGCTGAATCCCGAAATATTGAGGAAGGAGCTGATCCCTTCGGTTTTCTCCAGGAGGGCCTCAATCTGCTTGCTGACCGCCTGCGAGCGCTGCAGCGAGGCCGCGTCAGGCAACTCCGCCGCAATGAAGAAGTAGCCCTTGTCCTCGTCCGGGATAAAGCCGCCCGGAACCTGCTTGCCCATCCAGACTATCCCCACCCCCGCCACCACCAAAAGCAGCATGGCCCGCGCCGAGCGCCGCACCAGAAAACCTACCACCCCCGTGTAGCGCGCCGTGAGCGCTTCAAAGCCCCGGTTGAAGCAGCCAAAAAACCACCCCAGCGGCCCGCGCGGAGCCTGCGGCGGACGCAACAACAAAGCCGCTAGGGCCGGACTCAGGGTCAAGGCATTGATCGCCGAAAAGATCACCGAGGCCGCGATGGTGATGGCAAATTGCTGGTACAAGGTCCCCGTCAGCCCAGGGATAAAGGCCACCGGCACAAACACCGCGCACAAAATTAAGGCGATCGCCACCACCGGCCCCGACACTTCCTTCATGGCCTTCTTGGTGGCCTCCACCGGAGTCAACCCGTGCTCCAAGTGATGCATCACCGCCTCCACCACCACAATGGCGTCATCCACCACTATCCCAATCGCCAGGACCAACCCAAAAAGCGTCAGGGTATTCACCGAAAATCCCAGCAGCGGAACAACCATGAACGTTCCCAGCAGCGCCACCGGCACCGTCAGCATCGGAATCAAGGTCGCCCGGAAGCTTTGCAAAAACAGGAAAACCACCAGAATCACCAGCACCA
>CALQKQ020000203.1 GCA_943331195.2 Akkermansia muciniphila
CAACGGTGTCCAGCTTTCGATGAGTGTTAGTGCCGCCACATCCACATTCTGCGGCCGCGCTTCCCGCGTCCGAGCTCGACGCAACGTCCTCGCACCTCCCTCCACGGACCCAGTGAACTAGCCTCAAAGGGCTGCTTCTGACTCCCAAAACCGCCTTTTTTTCTCCGCATCAACACCACTTTTCCCTTGCGCTTAATATGTTAGTAAAATCCGGTTTTTCTGTTATGAAGCCGATCCAAAGCATCCCTCCTCTCGCCGCCGCCTTTTTCAAACCCTTCCTCGCCCTCATCCCAGGTCTTCCTCATCAGCGATCCTGCCCAGAACTCAACGATGCCACCTGGCTCGCTTTGGGCATCTCACGTGTGCTTGAGAACGAACCCAGCGGCCGCGCCTTCCTCCAAAAAGCCGCAGGCTCCGCCCTCCCCGTGCCCAGCCGTTCTAGCTTCTTCAATACCTTGGCCAGTGGCCGCCGCCTCCTTCTTTGTCAGGCCGCCAATGAAGCCTTGGCGCGCCACATGGTCCGCAACACCCCCGATCCTTTCGCCGCTTTTCCAGCCCTCAAGGACTTCGATATTCATGCTGGCGACGGCCACTTCCACGCCGCTGCCGTGCACGATCCCCGCTCCGCTCCCGGGGCCACCCGCTATGCTACCGGTCACGTTTATATGATGGATCTGCGCACCCAAGCGATGCGCCATCTCGACCTCTGCGACCAAATCGAACGCCTCAAAGAACATGACCTTCGCGTCATCAAACGTCAGGGCTACGACGCCCTGCGCTGCCATGCCCCCAAGGGCCGTCAGGTCATCGTCGTTTGGGATCGTGCCATGCTCGACTTCGCCTGGTGGCAAGACGGAAAGAACCTCAAAGGCCTCTATTTTGTCACGCGCCCCAAATCCAACACCCAACTGACCCGCAGCGGATTCAACTCTTACGATGCGGCCGATCCCGTCAATGCCGGCGTGCTCAGCGACGAACTAGCCGCGCCCGCCGCCACGGCCCGCGCCCTTCGCCGCATCACCTGGACCGACCCGATGACCGGCGAATCTTGGCAGTTTCTCACCAACCAAATGACCCTTGAACCGGGCCTCATCGTTCTGCTCTATCGCCGCCGTTGGGATATTGAAAAGGTCTATGATGAATTCAAAAACAAGTTCCACGAAAAGAAATCGTGGGCCTCTTCACCCAACGCCAAATCCGCCCAAGCAGCCTTCCTCTGTTTGACCCACAACCTTACCGTCCTCTACGACCAAACCCTGGCCGCCGCCGGAATCGTCAACAGCCCCGAAATAGAGCGCCGCGCCAAACGACTAAAGGCCCTAACGGCGCACAACACCGCGGCCGGCCGGATTCTGCCACGCATCATTTACGGGTTCCAGCGACTCACCCAGCGCAGCGTCAAATTCGTCCGCTGGTTGCGGCAAAATCTCTGGTCCAAGCGCCCCCTGCACGACCTCTTGGCCATCCTGATAGGACTCTACCGCACTCTATGACTTAAAAGGTGGACACCGTTGTTCAGCGCCGCAGCCCACCTCAGCCGGCAACCCCCGCCAATCACCAGGACCCGGGTGGGCCTCTGCCCTCCCAACGTCCCAGCCAACATCCCAGTCGCGCTGCCGCCCCCTGAACGCCCGCCCCCCCTGGGCCAGCCTCGCCCACCGAACAGGGCCCCCCCCGGCGGCGGCCGCCGGCTTTCCCGCAAATTACCTGGGAACTTGTTACAGCGGGCGGTTGGCGCGGCTGCGTGGTTGCTTCGTCAGCCTTGAGGCCGGAGCCGAGGGCGCGCCCGGCCGCGTTCTGGGATTGCCACGGGCCCCGGCAGGGCGCAGCATGGCGTCCGACTGCAACCCGTGGAGAACCAATTTTACAACGCCTTCGACCTAGAGCCCCTGGAGCCGGACCTTCCGCGCCCGTCCTCCGGACCTCCGCGCGAACCTGATTATCGCACTGCCTTTGAGATCAACCGCGACCGCATCATCCACACTTCTGCCTTCCGCCGCCTCCAAAGCAAAACCCAAGTGTTCCTCTCCGGGGAATACGACTTTTACCGCACCCGCCTCACTCACAGCATCGAGGTTTCCCAGATCGGCCGCAGCATCTGCACGGCGCTGCGCCGCCGCAGCCCGCACCTCGGGCCCGATTTTTTCATCGACTCCGACCTCGTCGAAGCGGCCTGTCTGGCCCACGACATTGGCCACCCCCCGTTTGGGCACGCCGGCGAGCGCACCCTGCACCGCTTGATGCGCCCCTGGGGTGGTTTCGAGGGCAATGCCCAAACCCTGCGCATGCTCACGCAGACCATCTTTTCCGCGAGCGGTCGCGGCATGAATCCCTGCCGCGCCTTTCTCGACGCCACCCTCAAATACAAAACCCTCTACAGCGAACTCGCTCAGCCCGAAAACCACTTCCTCTACGATAGCCAAAACTGCTATCTGGACTGGGCCCTCGGCCATCAGGACTTCCCCCCAGAACTCACTCCGGGCCCGGCCCGCGACAGCAGCAAGTCCATCGAATGCCAAATCATGGACTGGGCCGACGACACCGCCTATTCGCTCAACGACATCGCCGACGGCTACAACGCCGGCTTCCTCAGCCTGGAAGCGGTGGAGCGCTGGGCCACCAGCCAAACGCTCAGCCCCGACGAGGCCCGCCTCATCGAAAAACTCCTCCAAAGCATCCGCAGTCAACGCCTTGAAGTCATGCTGCGCGCTCGCATCGGCCAATTCATCAATGCCTGCACCCTAGCGCCCGACGTCAATTTCATGACCGGCTGGACGCGCCGCTATGCCTGGAAGTTAGAAGTCGACCCCGCCGCGCGCGCCGAAGCCAAACTCTACAAGCGCCTCGCCCTCCACCTCGTCTTCCGCAGCCGCCAGCTCCAGCAGCTCGAACACAAAAGCGACGCCATCCTCACGCAACTCATGGGCGCCCTCCTGGACCGCTACGTCGCCCCCAACCCCGCCTCCGCGTTCCGCCTGCTGCGCGAATCCGAAGAAGCCGCCTTGGAGCGCGAACCCGACCCCGCCGCCAAAGCCCGACTCGTCTGCGACGCCGTCGCCCGCATGACCGATGGTGCCGCCACCCGGCTCTATCGCCGCCTTTTCGACGCTGAATTCCGCTCCATCACCGACCTCGGCTAGGGTTGCTTTTCCCTAACGGCGCGCCGCCTGCGGCCTTCAGGCATCCCGGGGTGGGGCTTCCTGCGCCAGAGCGACGAGCCGGGGGCGCACCGCTTGGAGCAGGGCTTCCAGGCAGGCGCTTTCGTCCATGGCTTCGGTGTCTAGGATCAAATCGGCACTTTCTGGCTCTTCAAAGACGGAGTCCCGCCCGGTGAATTGCTTGAGTTCCCCGCCGTCTGCCTTGGCATACAAGCCTTTGACGTCGCGGGCCCGGCAGGTCTCCATGCTCGCCTTGACGTAGACTTGGAAAAAATTCTCGTCGCCGGCGATTTGGCGCGCCATGGTGCGCAGGGCGCGCCGCGGGGTGATGAACGAGCACACCGCCACGACCCCGGTCTGGTTGAACAGGCGCGCCACCTCGGCCGCCCGGCGCACATTTTCCCGGCGGTCGTCATCGGTAAATCCCAAGCCGGCATTGAGCCCGGTGCGCAGCAAATCGCCATCCAACAAAGTCGTCAGGCGGCCCTCCTCGTGAAGGCGGCGCTCCAAGGCCGTGGCCAAGGTGCTTTTGCCCGAGCCGCTCAGCCCATAGAGCCAAATGGTGAGGGAGCGCTGCCCGGTGAGCCGCTCGCGCGCACTGCGCCCTAACACGCGGACTTTGCCAATGGAGAGGAGTGATGCCGGAGCAGCCATGGAGGTATTTAGTAAAGAGTCAGTAGCGAAGGCACCCAGCCGGTCGACCGCGCCGCCTGAAGCAGGGAAATCAGCCCAATGGCGAGGAGAAACCACACCGCGCTGCCCATGTGATTGCGAAAGACGCGGGGCTTCACCTGATAGGTGTCCGGCTCTACCAAAAGGGACCAGCGCGGGAAAAAGGCCGGCACCCGCCCGCGATAGGCGGCAAAGGGGGCCCCGTGGAGGCGCATCAGATCGGCCTCTTCCGCCCGAATCACCGCCGGATAGTAGATCGCAAAACTCCCCAGCACCAGCAGCGGAATGCTCGCCGTATGGGTCAGCAACGCCACTCCCACCGCTCCTAACATGGAGAAAAAGTAGAGGGGGTTCCGCGACATGGCATAGGGCCCTTCCGTCACCAGACAGGACTTCTTGTAGCCCGCAATATAGAGCGAGCACCACAGCCGCCCCACCGCCGCCGCCGAGGTCAACCCCAGGGCCGCCAACAACATCCCCGCCTGTCCAAACGGCCCCGGCTGCCAGTGGCTCGAGCTAAACAAAATCAGCCCCGCCAACAGGGCCACGTAGAGTCGGGTAAACAAGATGCGCATTGCAGAAAAAGAGATCGCATCATCGCCCCGCCGCCGCCCGCAGCAAGCGGACTTCGCAGACCCTCAGTTGGCCCAGGCCCGCCTCTGTCAAATGTTAGAACCCAAAAAGGTGTGGATGCCGCACTCGGTTTTCTCAAAGCCCTCCCAGCGCCCGGCCCGCTCGCTTTCTCCGCTCGCCATCTTGGTGCAAGGCCAGCAGCCAATGCTGCGGTAGCCGCGGTCGTGCAGCGGATTGTAGGGAATCCCCTCGGCTTTGATGTATTCCCACACCGCCTCCCGGCTCCAGTTGGCCATGGGATTCAGCTTCAAAATGTGTCGCCCCCGCAGCTTGTCGAATTCGTAAAGCTCCAAAATCCCGGTCTGGGCCCGGCTGTCTCCCTGGGTCCGCCGCAAGCCAGTGATCCAGACGTCAATCCGGGACAACTGCTGCTGCAGCGGCAGGACTTTGCGCAGGCTGCAGCAAGTGTCAGGATGGCTCGCCCACAGGTCGCCTCCGTAGGTCTCGGCCTGCTCCGCCACCGTCTGGCTCGGCTCCAGGCTCTGAATGCCAATCCCAAAAAAGGCCTCCAGCCTGGCCTTCAAGGCATAGGTCTCGGGAAAAAGCAGCCCCGTGTCTAAGGTGAACACCGGAAAGTCCAGCCCCAACTTCCGCGCGTGGTGGATGATCACCAGCCCCGAACCCTGGTAGCTCGTCCCAATCTGCGCCTGCTTCCCAAAGGTCTCCCAGGTCCACTGCAAGGTCTCTTCCAGCGAAGCTCCCTCCAAGCGCGCCGCCTCCGCCCGGACGTCCAGTCCCGCGTGTTCTTCAAGCAAAAAGGCCATAGTTTTAGATTCTCCTAATTCCCTATAGGAAATACCGGATTTAGGGATTGTCAAATGCCCGCCGCCGCCGCCCTCCCCGAAAATCAGCCCGGCGAATCAGCAGACTCAGCGCACGAATCCCCTTCAGCCGTTCCTCGGCTGCCCGCTGCGTGGGCCGGTCGGCCGACCCCGCTGCCATGCTGCAGTCTAACGCGGGCCATGCCGCGCGCCCAAACTACATCCGGTAGGTGATGCGCGCCTTGGTGGTGTCGTAAGGGGACATCTCCATTTTGACGCGGTCGCCCACGACTAAGCGGATGAAGCGCTTGCGCATTTTTCCCGAAATGTGGGCCAGCACGATTTGCTGGTTGATGGCCAATTCTACCTTAAACATGGTGCCTGCCAAAACCTGGACGATGGTGCCGTCTACTTCGATTTCGCCTTCGGGATCGACTTCTTTGGGCGGCGGACGGCGGAACCCTCCGGAATTGGCGAAGGGACGAGGGGGCCCAGCGGGGCGGCGGGCTCCGGGGCGGTTGTTGGTTTTGCGGCGGGCAGGCATGTAGCAGAGAGCGGACAGTTCCCCGTGCGGCGGCTGGACCGGCTCAGAGCACAGGTAAAACAAGGATTAGGGGACAGTCTCCGCTCATTCTCGACAATGACAACTGTGAAAAAAGGCCGCCGCCGCGCCAGCCCTCGCAGCAAACCGAGTCATCCCCTCGGCTTGCCCCGCAAAATTCGGCACGCAGCCTGCTTACCACCTGCAATCCTCTCTCCTATGCGACTGCCTCGTTTTCCCTCCTGCCTGCTCCGCGCCGCCCTGCTTTCTGCCGCCGCCACCGGCCCCGCCTTCGCCCATCACCTTCCCCCGGGCATGGAAGAAGTCGACGAATTCGCCACGCCCTGGGCCGCCGCCTTGGCCCATCCCTTCTCCGGGGCCGATCACTGGCTGGCTGCTCTCGCGGTGGGCCTGATCGCTTGGTCCTGGGATCGCCCTCGGGCGCTCCGCTCCGGCGCGGCCTTCGCCCTTAGCCTGCTCCTCGGCATCGCCGCCGGTCGCGCCTTCGGCTCCTTTCCTCTCATGGAAACCGGCTTGGCGGCCACGGTCCTGCTGGGCGGGGCCGCCGTCTTCGCCGCCCGCCGCGGGTCCCCGCGCGGCGCCATCGCCCTGACCAGCGCCATCGGGGCCTGGCACGGCTTGGCTCACGGCGCCGAAATGCCCGCCACCACGGCGCCGCTGCTCTATGCGCTGGGCCTGACCCTTTCCTCCTCCGCCATCGCCCTGGCCGCTGGGCTGGTCGCCAGCGCCTTGCCCCACGGCCGCGCCGCCTTGCCCCGCTGGGCGGGGGCTTCCCTCGCCGCCGCCGGGGCCTATCTGCTCCTCTCCACCTTCGCCGCCTAGCCGCCCATGCACCTCTCTCCGCGCGAAACCGAGAAACTCATGATCGTGGTCGCCGCCGACCTCGCTCGCCGCCGCCGCGACCGCGGCCTCAAACTCAATTACCCCGAAACCATCGCCCTCATCACCTACGAAATCATGGAGGGCGCCCGCGACGGCCGCTCCGTCAGCGACCTCATGTCCTTCGGCACCACTATCGTCAAAAAATCCGAAGTCATGGAA
>CALQKQ020000204.1 GCA_943331195.2 Akkermansia muciniphila
CCCGTACCGGACGGTCCCCACCTCGTCCTCCCCTGCCCCCGGTTCTCATGCCCAAGCGCCCCTCGCCGCCCCCCGTCCCTGATTCCACTGCCCCAAACGCAGATCCTCCCTCTCCAGAGGCTAGCGCCACGGAGCCCGCCGCCACCAAGCGCGGCCGCGGCCGTCCGCGCAAAGACGCCGCCTCCGAACCCGACTCCCCCGTCGACTACACCATCGACTCCCCCGAGATTCAGTTCAAACTCCGCGAACTCATCAAGCTCGCCAAGGAACAAAGTCACATCACCTACGACGACCTCAACGAGGCCCTCCCCAACGACCTCATCTCCCCCGACGTCGTCGAAGAAATCCTCCTGCGCCTGCGCAATTTAGAAATCGATATCATCGACGCCTCCCAGGTCGACCGCGTCCGCCCCCTCCCCTCCTCCTCCCACTCCTCGAGCCGCTCTCTCCCCGACCTCGACGAGAAAAACGAAGCCCTCCGCGCCGATACCCTCGACGACCCCGTCCGCCAGTACCTCAAGCAAATGGGCCAAGTGCCCCTCCTCACCCGCGAACAAGAAGTCGCCATCTCCATCCGCATCGAAAATTCCGAGGAACACGTCCAACGCCTCCTCAATACCTTCGGCTTCATCGCCGACGCCTACCTCGACCTCTCCCGCAAACTCATCGATAACGAAGAACGCACCGACCGCGTCGTCCAAGATAAACAAATCGAAAGCCGCGAACGCTACCTCAAAGGCCTCCTCAAACTCAATAGCCAAGTCAGCGACGCCCACGAAACCGCCCAGGCCGCTTGGGAAAAAACCCGCTCCTCGCAAAACCCCTCCAAACGCGACGACGCCGCCGCCGATTTCCACAAGGCCTATTCCTCTATCCAAAAAACCTTCACCAAATACTACTTTAAACAAAAAACCGTCGAGGAATTCGAGGCCCTCGCCCGCGAGCTGATGGACGAACTCACCTCCGCCGAAGCCCGCCTCGCCGCCGACCCCAGCGACGCCGAGGCCCTCGGCGAAATCGACGCCGTCGAACGCCGCACCTGGCTCTCCGCCGCCGATTTCCACCGCTCCTATAGCGAAATGCGCGGCCACCTCAAAGATGCCGACCGCGCCAAACAAGAAATGGTCGAAGCCAATCTCCGCCTCGTCATCTCCATCGCCAAAAAATACACCAACCGCGGCATGCCCTTCCTCGACCTCATCCAAGAGGGCAACATGGGCCTCATGAAAGCCGTCGATAAATTCGAATACCGCCGCGGCTACAAGTTCTCCACCTACGCCACCTGGTGGATCCGCCAGGCCATCACCCGCAGCATCGCCGACCAAGCCCGCACCATCCGCATCCCCGTCCACATGATCGAAACGATCAATAAGTTGATGCGCGTCCAAAAACAACTCGTCCAAGAATACGGCCGCGAACCCAGCCCAGAAGAAATCGCCGACGAAATCCACCTCCCCGTCGAACGCATCCGCGCCGTCCTCAAGATGGCCCAAACCCCCATCAGCCTCCAAGCCCCCGTCGGCGAAGGCGACGACACCACCTTCGGCGATTTCATCGAAGATAAATCCGCCGAAGACCCCATGGAGCGCACCGGCTTCGCCATGCTCAAGGACAAAATCAAAGACGTCCTCGATACCCTCAACGAACGCGAACGCGCCGTCCTCGAAAAACGCTTCGGCCTCATCGACGGCTTCAGCCGCACCCTCGAAGAAGTCGGCAAAGAATTCCACGTCACCCGCGAACGCATCCGCCAAATCGAAGCCAAAGCCCTCCGCAAAATGCGCCACCCCACCCGCATCCGCCAACTCGAAGGCTTCCTCGATATGACCAGAATCTAAGCGCCCCCTTCCCCTCGCACTCACGCCTCTCTCACGCCTCCCTCACAGATAGCGCCGCGGCGGATCGTCGTGCACAATCACGCTCAACTCCACATGCTGCCGAATCGGCGAAGAACTGATCTTCTGCATCAGGACCTCCTCCACTTGGAAAATGCCAGAGTAGTCGTCCATCTTCACCGCAATGTGCACCGGCCGGTCCTCCCCCGGCACGATCATGACCTCTTGGATCGCATCCGCCGAATGCCGGTGCATATCCCCCAACGTCGGCTTCTGCGCCAGCATCTTCGCAATCCGCGCCCGCCCCTTGGTCATATCCGTCCCATCCGCCACTAACAATACCCCCGCCTCCACCGAGTGGATCTTGTCGTGCCCCATGTGCCCCACAATCGCTTCCCGGATCAAGCAGGCCATGGCGTGCTGCTTAGCCGATTCCCCAGGATAGAGCTCCGCCAGATAGGCCTCCGCCCGCGGCATCCCCAAATGCAAACTGTGCCACTCATGCTTGTCCCGCGTCACCCCCATCCCCACATCGTGCAACATCGCCGCCAATACCAAGACCACCTGCGCATCTTCATAACTCCCTAATTTCTCAAATTCCAAGGTCGAGCGCACCCCTCCCTCCTGGAGCAACTGTAAAATGCGCAGCGCATGTAAGGTGACAATCCGCATGTGCACCGGCCCATGGTCGTTGAAGCCCAAGCGCACAATGGACACGTGATTGGCCTGATTCTGCCACAGGCTCACCTCCGCATCCCGACACAACTGCTCCAACAAAACCCGCGGCTTACCCTCCACCGCCGCCACCAAGGCGCGGTCCAATTCATCTTTTTTCAGCGTGCCCACTTTCATGTAACAAATAAACAAAAAGCCCCCTCTCCCGCCACCCGCCGCGCGTCTCACCAGCGCCCCATCCTCCCGCGCTACACCTGCAACACCTCGGCTTCCTTCTTGGCCGTCGCCGCCTCCAACTCCCTGATGTTCCGATCCGTCAGCTCCTGAATCGTCTTCTCCGCCCCCTTGAGATCGTCCTCGGTAATCTCGCTAGCCTTCTGCGCCTTGCGCATCGCCTCCACCGCATCCCTCCGCAAACTGCGCAGCCGAATCTTGCCCTCCTCACTCTTCTCCTTGAGCATCTTCACCATCTCGCGGCGCCGCTCCTGCGTCAACTCCGGCACCGGAAGCCGCAATATCTTCCCATACGTCACCGGATTAAATCCCAAGCGGCTCTCCCGAATCCCCCGCTCAATGTCCTTCAAGTTCGCCGTGTCAAACGGCTCCACCACAATCATGCGCGGCTCCGGCGTCGTAATGTTAGCGAGCTGCCGCAGCTTCATGTTCATCCCATACGCATGCACGTGGATCTCCACCCCCTCCACCATGCTCGGATTGGCCTTGCCCGTGCGAATGCTAGCGTAGTCTGCAATGGTGAAGTCCAACGACTTCCCCATGTCCTCTTCCAGCTCCAGTAAGGCAAATTCAATGTCCATAGTCGTTGTGTGGCCAAGGGTTGGTAAAAGTACAAAAAACGCACCCGCCTCAGGCATCCGCCGGCAGGGTCGGCCCACTGTTGACCACGGTCCCCATCGGCTCGCCCGCCAAGGCCTTCCGAATGTTGTCCGGCTGGTGCATGTCGAACACCACAATCGGCTTGTTGTTGTCCATGCACAAGCTAAACGCCGTCGAGTCCATCACCTTCAGTTGCCGCGACAACGCATCCTGGTAACTCACCTGGCTAAAACGCCGCGCCGCCGCATTCTGCTTGGGATCACTGCAGTAAATCCCATCCACCTTCGTCGCCTTCAAGATCACGTCCGCATCAATCTCACTCGCCCGCAGCGCCGCCGTCGTGTCCGTCGAAAAATACGGATTCCCCGTCCCCGCCGCAAAGATAACCACCCGCCCCAATTCCAAGTGGCGCACCGCCACCCGCCTAATAAAAGGCTCCGCCACATTCTTTAACTCCAGCGCACTCAACACCCGCGTCGGCACCCCAATCCCCTCCAACATCGACTGAATCGCCAGCGCATTCATGATCGTCGCCAACATCCCCATGTAATCCGCCGTAGTCCGCTCCATCCCCTTGTTCGCCGCCGCCAAACCGCGCCAAAAATTGCCCCCGCCCACCACAATCCCAATTTCCAATCCCGTCTGGTGCGCCGCCTTGATCTGGTGCGCGATGTCCTCCACAATCGGTGGAGAAATGTTATCCAAGCTGCCATCCGCCCGCAGCGCCTCCCCACTCAATTTGAGAACCACGCGTTTGTAGCTGCGCCGGGAAGAACTGGAAGCCAAGGATTCAGACATCAACTCCACACGCCAAGAATTCCCCTTTTTGCAACCGGGCGCACCGAGAAATTTGCCCGCCCCCGCAACGCAAACCCGCATTGTATCCCGCCCCCGCCGCCAGCATCTTCCCTCCTCCCCCCCACCAGCACATCATGGCGACCTCCCCTGGACTCATCCGCATCGTCGGCGCGCGGCAGCACAATCTGAAAAATATCTCCGTCGACCTGCCCAAAAATAGCCTAACCGTCATCACCGGCGTGAGCGGCTCCGGCAAGTCCTCCCTCGCCTTCGATACCCTCTACGCCGAAGGCCAGCGCCGCTACGTCGAAAGCCTCAGCACCTCCGCCCAAGCCTACCTCGAACGACTCGAAAAACCCGACGTCGACCACATCGAAGGCCTCTCCCCCGCCATCGCCATCGGCCAACACACCGCCTCATCTAACCCCCGCTCCACCATCGCCACCGTCACCGAAATCTACGACTACCTCCGCGTCCTCTACGCCACCTGCGGCCAACCCCACGACCCCGCCACCGGCCAAGCCGTCCGCCGCTTCACCTCCCAAACCATCGTCGACGCGATCCTCGACCTCCCCGAAGGCACCAAACTCATGGTCGCCGCTCCCCTCCCCCCCTCCGAAACCGCCCAAGGCTCCAAACTCTGCGACCGCCTCGCCCGCCAAGGATTTGTCCGCATCCGCGTCAACGGCCACGTCCGCGAACTCGAAGAAAAACCCGACCTCTCCCCCAAAAATACCACCGTCGAACTCGTCGTCGACCGCCTCGTCGCCCGCGAAGAATCCCGCAGCCGCCTCCTCGACAGCGTCCTCATCGCCCTCCGCTGGAGCGGCCCCTCTAGCCAAATCCTCGTCCTCATCGACCACGACGGCGCCTGGCAAGAACGGCGCTTCACCACCCTCTACGCCAATCCCGAAACCGGCTTCCGCATGCCGCCCCTCACCCCCAAACACTTCTCCTTCAATAGCCACCTCGGCGCCTGCCCCACCTGCGAAGGCCTCGGCCACACCCTCAGCTTCGACCCCGACCTCGTCGTCCCCGACCCCGACAAATCCCTCGACGACGGCGCCCTCCGCACCTGGTGGTCCAAAAACCCCAAACTCAAAGCCCTCCAAGACCGCCAAATCGACGGCCTCGCCGAACACTTCGCCGTCAACCGCCAAGCCCCCTTCAAAAGCCTCCCCCTCCCCTTCCAAGAAGCCCTGTTTCACGGCACCGGAAAACTTGCCATCCCTAGCAAAAGTAAGACGAAAACCATCACCAAACCCTTCGAAGGCCTCGCCGCCCAGGCCGAACGCCTCCTCCAAGAGAGCGAAAGCGAATTCATGAAGCAAAACATTCGCCGCTACATGAACCCCTCCCCCTGCCTCGCCTGCCAAGGCCGCCGCCTCAAACCAGAAATCCTCGGCGTCACCCTCACCGCCGCCAGCGACGCCTCCGCCCAGCCTAACCCCTCCTTCGCCATCGACCAATTCACCGCCCTCACCATCGACCAAGCCGCCGCCCTCCTCCCTCGCCTCCTCCTCGACCCCACCCAGCGCACCGTCTGCAGCGAAGTCCTCCGCGAACTCGCCGCCCGCCTCGCCTTCCTCCACAACGTCGGCCTCAACTACCTCACCCTCAACCGCCCCTACGGCAGCCTCTCCGGCGGCGAAGCCCAACGCATCCGCCTCGCCACCCAACTCGGCTCCCGCCTCAGCGGCGTCCTCTACGTCCTCGACGAACCCAGCATCGGCCTCCACCAACGCGACAACGACCGCCTCCTCGCCACCCTCCGCGAACTCCGCGACCTCGGCAATACCGTCGTCGTCGTCGAACACGACGAAGACACCATGGCCGCCGCCGACTGGCTCATCGACCTCGGCCCCGGCGCCGGTCCCCGCGGCGGCGACATCATCGCCTTCGGCAAACCCAGCGCCGTCATGAAGGCCCCCGCCTCCCTCACCGGCCGCTACCTCAGCGGCACCGTCAAAATCCCCCTCCCCACCCGCCGCGTCCTCCCCACTCCCTTCCAACCCGGCCCCGACAACGGCTGGCTCACCGTCCACGGCGCCACCGAAAATAACCTCCGCAACATCGACGTCAGCTTCCCCCTCGGCTGCTTCATCTGCGTCACCGGCGTCAGCGGCAGCGGCAAAAGCACCCTCGTCGACGACATCCTCCGCCGCGAACTCTTCCGCCGCCTCTACTACTCCAAAGAATCCCCCGGCCAACACCGCAGCATCAGCGGCCTCGACCAAATCGACAAAGCCGTCGTCATCGACCAAAGCGCCATCGGCCGCAGCCCCCGCTCCAATCCCGCCACCTACGTCGGCGCCTTCACCCTCATCCGCGACCTCTTCAGCCAACTCCCCTCCGCCAAGGTCCGCGGCTATTCCCCCGGCACCTTCAGCTTCAATACCGCCGGCGGCCGCTGCGAAATGTGTCAGGGCGACGGCCTCATCCGCATCGATATGCACTTCCTCAGCGACGCCTACATCACCTGCGAAGCTTGTGAGGGAAAACGCTATAACCGCGAGGTCCTCGAAGTCACATTCAAAGGCCGCAATATCGCCGAAGTCCTCGAAATGACCCTCGACGAAGCCTCCGAATTCTTCCGCTCCGTCCCCAGCCTCAGCGACAAACTCCGCATGATGTGCCGCGTCGGCCTCGGCTACCTCCGC
>CALQKQ020000205.1 GCA_943331195.2 Akkermansia muciniphila
AAAAACGCGGCTCCTGCCCTGTATGAAAATAAGTTAGGGCAATCCGGTGCCACCCCGCCGCCAGCTCCGCCGCCCCCTCCAATTCCTTCACCCCGCGCCGGTCGCTCGGCTCCTGCTCCACCACCGCCTGCCCTCCCACCCGCAGCGACCCCCCATTCATCGTCAGGTAAAAACGATGCCGCCCAGCCTTTTCTAGCCGAATCCATCCTTCATAGGCAATCGCGGTGTGATGCCCCACCTCGCCAAACCGCTTCAACGAAAAATCCTCCACCTGCCCGGCCCGCTCCGCCTTCACCTCATCGCTCCCTAAGCCCTCAAACACCCGCCCCCGATACAAGGTATACGCCAGCGAGCCCGGCACCCGCGTGTCCTGCAACAAATAGTGCGCGACCTGCTCGATCTCTCCCCCTGCCAAACGCATGTCCGGCATCCGCCCCGACGGTCGACTCGCCAACGGATCGCGCAAAAACCCTACCAAACTCCGAAAACTGTATTTCCGATCCAGCGCCCCCAACGCCACCGAACCCTCCGGCACCAACTCCACCCCCTTAGCGTCGCGCGGCGCGTGACACGCCACACAGCCCCTCGCTTCAAATAACTCCCGCCCCGCCTTCGCCGCCACCGCATCCGGCGCCTCCAACGCCAAGGTCGAACCCTTCAAGGACAGCAAAAAATGCGTCAGCGCCCGCGCCACCTCGCCTCGCTCCGCCTCCCCCAAATGCCCGAGCACATCCGGCATCAAGGTGCCTGGCTTGGTCCCCTGCGGATCCCGCAGATACGCCTCCACATACTGCGGATTGACCCGAGCCCCCAGCTCCGCCAGCCGCGGGGCCTGTTTCGACCGAGCCGCCAAGCCCCCAGCTCCCCCATGGCACGCCGCACAATTCAATTCCTCCACCAACACCTGCCCCTTCTGGCCCGCAGACAGTTGACTGCGCCCCAGCGCCCCCACCACCACCTCCCCAGCGCCCGCCGCCAACACACCACTCCACAAAAGGCTCATTATCGGGAAAATCTTCAACATGGCGAAGCCCCATCTTTAGCAGCTTTTCCTCCGCACCAAACAAAAAGTTGCACAAACCCGCTCGCCCCAGCCCGTCCGCGCCCCGCCACGTTCCCACCTCACTCGAGCCCGCCGCCGTGTCGGCGCACAAACTGCCCCAATAGCGCCAACCCCGCCGCCTGACTCTTCTCCGGGTGAAATTGGGTCGCGATGAGATTGCCGCGCTCAATGGCACACACAAAGTCGCCATCGTAATCCGTGATCCCCGCCGTCAGCGCCGGATCCGCCGGCGCCGGGTAGTAAGAGTGCACGAAATAGAAATACGGGTCGACCTCCTGCCCTTGCCAAGCCGCGCCATCCGCATGGCTCAGCCGCACCCGGTTCCAGCCCATGTGCGGCACCTTAAGCCCAGGCCGCGCCGCAAACTTCCGCACTTCTCCCTCAAAAACCCCCAACCCAGCCACCCCAGGATTCTCCTGACTGCGCTCAAAAAGAGCCTGATACCCAATGCAAATCCCAAAAAACGGCCGGTCTGCCGCAATCCATTCCCGCAGCGGCTCCACCAGCCCCTGCCGATGCAACCCCGCCATGGAATCGTCAAAACGCCCCTGGCCAGGAAATACTAGGGCATCCATCCCCGCAAAACCCGCCGGACTGTCCACATAGCGCGCCTCCACCCCCGTGCAGCGCAGGGCATTGCGCACGCTCTGAAGAGTGCCGCCGCCGTAATCAATGATGCCCAGGTTCATAAAACAAAAATAAAAAATAAACTAGAGTAATCGTCCCCCATCCTCTCCCAAACGCGCCCAAGCCCGCCCCCGCTGCACCCCAACTCCTACAGCGCCTGCTTGGTGCTCGGCACCCCGATCACTCGAGAATCGCGCCGCATGGCTTGGTCCATGGCCCGCGCCAAACCCTTAAACAAAGCTTCCGCCATGTGGTGGGCATCCCTCCCATACAGGATTTCCGTGTGCACATTGGCCCCCACATTGAAGGCGAAAGCGCGCATAAATTCCTCCACCAGTTGAAATGGAAAGAGGCCAATGGCATCGACCCGCTCCGGCACGCGGTGCTCCAGATAGGCGCGCCCGCTCAGGTCGACCACCACCCGCGCCAGGGTTTCATCCATGGGAAGCAGCATGCTGCCATAGCGCACCAGGCTATGCTTGTCCCCCAGCGCCTGCCGGATCGCCTGGCCCAGCACGATCCCCGTGTCCTCCACGGTGTGGTGGAAGTCGACGTGCAGGTCTCCCAGAGCGCGCACCGTGAGATCAATCAAGCTGTGCTTGGCAAACAGCGTCAACATGTGATCGAAAAAACCGATCCCCGTATTGATGTCCGCTTGGCCTGAGCCATCCAGCAGCACAGAAATAGAAATATCGGTTTCCGCCGTGCGGCGGTCGATGGAAGCAAGGCGAGGTGATGACATGCGGATTATTCGTCGCCAGCGGAAGCCTTCTTCTTGGCGAGCGATTTCACGACGAGCAAAATCACGATCAGCAGCGCCGCGCCAGCGATCAGGATCAGAGGGAGCTTGGAAGCGGGTTCCTCGGCGGGTGCTTCTTCGACTTCCTCCTCGGGCGTGCTAGCAACGGTAGGAGCCTTCTTCACCGGGGCTCCGGCTGCGGTCTTGGCAGGCTCGCCAGCTTTGCCGGATTTAGCGGCGCCGGGCTTGGCTTCGCCATCTTCCGCAGTCGGCTTAGCCGCGCTGGCCTCGGCCGCCGCGCGGGAAGCCTCCACCGCCGCTTTTTTGGCTAAATCGGCGCGCTCCTTCACGAAGCTGTCCTTGCCAAAAACTTTGGCCGCAGTCTCAAAGTTGCTCTGCGCCGCCAGGTAGCTCTTGTCGTAAAAGTTCTTCAGGCCAGTCTGAAAGGTGGTAGCGGCCGCCTTGGTGGCGTCGAGGTCCAACTTGTTGATGCGGGCCGCCTCTTTGGTCAGGGCAAGCTTGGCATCGGTGAGGGACTTCAGGTCGTATTCGCTAAAGGCGGTGATGCCCAGCTTGGCCTTGCGGTCCTCTTCTAAGCGCAGCTTGAGGTCGGCTTCCTCCTGCTTGAGGGCTTCCTCAAATCGCTTTTGATCTTCGGGAGACAGCGACTTGACGCCCTCTAGGCGATTTTTCGATTTGATCGGCTGCTCTGCGGCAAGGCGCTCCAGGGTCTTTTCCATCTCCGGCAGGACCGCTTTGAAAAGCTCTAAGGCCCGCACCGTCTCTACCGAGGCTGGCTTGGTTGTCTCCAACTCCGCTAGCAGGCGGTAGGCCGCCTCGTACTTGTTTGCCTTGAGCAGCTTCTCCATCTCCACGCGGCGCAGCCGAGCTTCAAAGTTGTAGGCATTCCAGTCCAGTTCCGCCGGCGTGATCCAGGTGCCTTCCAGTTTCTTGGCCCCAGACTTCGCCTGCGCCATTTCTTCCTGATAGGTCTTCAAGATCGCTTCCACCTCGCCCTTGTGGCGGCTCGTTGGATATTTCTTGAGAAAGGGCTCCAGCTTTTCCGCAATGACATTTTGATACTCCGCATCCGACATCAAATCCTTCGTCGGCACCAACTTGGCCAACTCCACTGCCGCAAACTGGTCCGGAGTCGCCTTGACCAACTCCACAATGTCTTTGCGCTGCACCGTCTTGGTCTCCTTCACCGTCTTGGAGGCCTGGATCTCAATCTTAACCTCCGTGGCCGTTTCGCTGAGGATCACCCCATCCAGCTTCTCGCCAGACTTCAGCTTAATGATATCGCCAGCCAGCGTAAGGCCCGCGCTGGCCACCAGGGCCAAAACGCACGAAGAAGAAAAGCGGAGGGAAACAGGCATCATAAATGGAATAAGAAAGAAATGGAGAACGAAAGAGAAGTAAGGTGAGCCCAATGCTGTTGCGGGACGCGCCATGTTGTACCGGGGGGGAGGGGCCACTCAAGGGAAATCTACCGCCGTCTCCGGGATTTCCTCGCGCCGCCCGCCCCGCCCGGAGCCATCACCACGGGATCCCGCTGGTGTCGGCTTTCGTGTAGCAAACGCTGGCGCAAGGCAAATCCCACAGGTGTTTCAACTCCGCGTCGAGCTTGGTTAGACTGAGGGAAAAACCGGCCATTTCTTGGCAAGTCACCAATGGCCCAATGATGGTGTCGTGCACCACCAAGCCCCGCTCCCGCAGCAGCGCTTTGACCTTCCGGTTGATGATGAGCAATTCCATCATCGTGGTCGCCCCCAGGCTATTGACGAAAAGCACCACCTCGTCGCCCGCTGCAAAGCTCAGGTCGTCCGCAAAAATAAGGTCGAGCAACAGCGGCGCCAATTCGTCCGCCGTCCCCAGCGGAATCAAACCCACTCCTTTTTCCCCGTGGATGCCCATGCCCAATCCAATCTCGTCCTCCCCAATCTCAAAGGTCGGCTTCCCCGTAGCCGGAATCGAGCCCGGAGACATGGAAACCCCCACGGAACGCGAGGCATCGCGCGCCTAGAAGTCGAGGCGCTCCAATTCATCCAGCGAATCCACCGTGGCCGCCGCCGCGCCCGCCAGCTTGACGATGGGCACCAGCCCCGCGATGCCGCGGCGGTCTTGCTTGCGCTCGGGAGGAGCGCTGCAGACGTCATCCCAAATCAGCACCGTGCGCACTTCAATGCCCTCTTCGGCGGCCAGTTCCGCACCCATGTCGAAGTTCATCACATCCCCAGCATAGTTGCCGTAAAGATAGAGCACCCCCTTGCCCCGGTTCACCGCTTGCGTCCCCTCCAAAACAATATCGGGAGGCGGGGCCGCGAAGATGTCCCCGCAGGCCGCCCCATCGGCGAGACCGTCGCCCACCAAACCGTGGTAGATCGGCTCGTGCCCAGAGCCCCCGCCCACCAGCAAGCCAGGAGCGTTGGAACGAAGGTTATTCATCACAATGCTGCCGCGGCCCACTTTGCGGGCGGCCCCATCATAGGCTTCCACCAGCCCATCAAGCAGTTCGGCGGCACAGGCATTGGGGTCGTTGATGATTTTTTTGATCTTGGCCATAAAAACAAAGAGGTTGGAAAAAAAGGAAAAGGTCCTGCGCGCCCATAGCGGACGTTTGGCCCCATGGCAAAGGAAAACCCCGCCGCCGCGCGGCCAACTCGCCCCCCACCGCGCTCCCGAACTCAGCGCTGCACGCTGAATTGATACACGGTCCGGCTGCCATAGGTCTCCCCCGGCCGCAGCACCGTGGAGGGGAACTCCGCATGATTCGGGCTGTCCGGGAAATGCTGGGTTTCTAGACACAGCGCCCCGCGGCGCTCATACTTAAGCCCACCCTTGCCCGAGATGGCCGGGCCGTCCCCATTCATGGTGTATAACTGGATGCCGGGCTCAGTGGTAAGGCATTCCATGACCCGACCACTGGTGGGCTCCGTCACTCGCGCCGCGAGGCGCAGGCTGCCCGAAGGCCCCTGGACCACAAAGTTGTGGTCATAGCCCTTCCCATAAACCAATGCCGGAACCCCCGCCTGGTCGATCCGCTTCCCCACCGCGACCGGCTCGCGGAAGTCCAGCGGGGTTCCCTCCACCGCCGCCAAAATGCCCGTGGGAATCAAATCGGCGTCCGTGTCGGTATACTGCTGGCATTTCAATTCCAAGAGGTGGTCCAGAATCGGCCCGCTGCCCGCGCCCGCCAGGTTGAAATAGGAATGGTTCGTCAAATTGACCACCGTCGCCTTGTCGGTGGTGGCCCGGTAGCTGATGTCTAAAGCGTTTTTCTCCGTCAAAGTGTAGGTCACGGTACAGTCCAGCGCCCCGGGAAATCCCTCTTCGCCGTCTGCACTCACGTAGTGTAACTCCAAGCGCGCCGCGCCGTCCTGCGCTGCCGCCGCCGTGGCCTTCCACACCTTCTTGTCAAAACCGTCCTTGCCCCCGTGCAGGCTGTGCCCGCCGTGCGCCGCCGTGACCTGCACCGGCTTCCCCTCCAACTTAAACTGCCCTTTGGCGATGCGGTTGCCATAGCGTCCAATGATGGCCCCAAAATACGGGTGCCCCGCCTCATACTCCGCCAAGCTGTCAAAGCCCAACACCACGTCGCCCAGCTTGCCGCGGGCATCCGGCACCTTCAAACTGACCACAATGCCGCCATACGTCGCAATGCGAGCCTCCATCCCCGAGGCGTTGGTTAAAGTATAAAGATCAATGGCAGCTCCCGAAGAGAGCTTGCCGAACGGAGTTTGTTTGATGCTGGCTTCCATGGCGTGTGCCGAGCACAACAAGAGCCCAGGGGCCAACGCAAGGAGGAGTGGGAGAAATGTGCTCATTTTTTGAAGGGGTGGACCTCAGCCCACTCCCATTCAAGCAGAGCCCCCCCGGGGGCGCGCAAGCGAATTCACTCCATCTCACCGCCCTCCTTTCTCACCATAAGCATGAACCGACCTGGCCCCGCGCGGAATCCTCCGCCGCCAAAAGCCGACCGCAGGCCGAGACCGCCACAAGCTACCAGGTAATTTGCACGATAATTTGCACGAAACCGCCCAGACCCGGCAGGTCGCAGCGGAAAGGCTCATGCCGAAATTAAGATGACGATACAACGTCCCCCGCAAGCCGCGCCCCACCTCCCGCGCCAACCCCGGCGACGCAGGCTTTCCCGCTCGCCCCCGGCACCCCCGCCCTCGGGATGGCCAGCCACCGGCGGCCGTGACCGCCCAACGGTGTCCACCTTTTAAGTCATAGAGTGCGGTAGAGTCCTATCAGGATGGCCAAGAGGTCGTGCAGGGGGCGCTTGGACCAGAGATTTTGCCGCAACCAGCGGACGAATTTGACGCTGCGCTGGGTG
>CALQKQ020000206.1 GCA_943331195.2 Akkermansia muciniphila
GCGCAGGCGCTCTTGGGCGAGGGACGCCGCAAGCGGGTGGAGTCGCTGGTGCAGCGCTGGCTGAACGACCAGTGTGCTTTTCGCACGACGGTGTTGGTTTTTGGAAGTGGGCAGCCCTGGCCAGCGGGGTTGGATCTGCCGGGGCTGGAACGGCAGTGGTTTGGGGAGGCGGACGAGGCTTTGGTGGTGGTCTATTTTTTGGGGCAACCGGAGCGCACCATCGCCCGGTTCGGGCCGGGGGCGGAGGCGGCCTACGCGGGGGAAGCGCTGCGCGGGGCGGTGGCTGCGGCGGTGGAGGAAGCGGGTCGGGTGGCTGGCGAGAGCGAGCAGCTTGAGCGCTTTTGCTATAAGATGGCGGTGCGCCTGCATGGCTTGAGCCGCACGGCGGGAGGGGCCGTGGCGGGAGCAGGGGTGGGGGCAGGGGATTGGGATGGGGCGGCGTTTTCGTGGGGGAGTGCGCTGGCCTTGGGAGGAAGTTCCCTGGTTTTAGGGTGGCGGCGGCGGCCGCGGAGTGGCGGGCTGGAAGTGGAGGGGGGACCTCAGGTTTGAGTGAGCCAGGCCTTGCTTTGGGTGATGGCGGTGACGGCGGGGTGTTCGATGTTGCGTTCGGCGGTGAAGGCGTGGAATGAGGCGCGGCAGTCGTCGGCGCGGCCGAAGACGTGGAGGCGGTAGCGCTTGAGGGCCAGGGAGGCGGAAGCGGCGGGAAGGATGATGAAGCCGCGGCCTTCGGCGGCCATGACTTTCATCAAGGCGGGGTCTTCAAATTCGGCGGCGACGTGGGGTTTGAGGTGGCGCTGGCGGAGCCAGGTTTCGGCGGCGCGGCGGAGCGGGGCGTTTTCGGAAGGGAGGAGGGCAGGGGCGCCGTGGAGGGAGTTGGGGAAATCGGGCTCGAGGGAGGCGGCGAGTTTTCGGGTGGCGCAGAAGAGGCAGCCGGTTTCGCCGAGGCGGTGGTCGAAGACGCGGATGTTGACGCTGCTGGAGGGGGGCTCGTCGGCGAGGACGATATCGAGGCGGTGGGCGGCGAGTTGGGCGATGAGGTCTTCTGGTTTGCCTTCGCGGCAGATGATTTGCACGGGGCGGCCGAGGGCGAAGGCGGGTTTGAGGATTTCGTTGCCGACGAGTTTGGGAAAGAAGTCGGTGAGACCGACGCGGAGGCGCAGGGCGTTTTCGGTGGGGTGGTCTTGGAGGGCGTTCAGCATTTCGCCTCCGAGGGAGAAGATTTGTTCGGCGTAGCGTTGGACGAGGAGGCCGGCTGGGGTGAGGACGTTGTTGCGGCCTTCGCGTTTGAAGAGGCGCTGGCCGAAGGCGGTTTCGAGTTCGCGGATTTGGCCGGAGATGGAGGGTTGGGAGACGTGGAGGTGGGCGGCGGCGCGGGCCAGGCTGCCGTGTTTGGCGACGATCCAAAAATAGCGGAGGTGGTGGTAGTTGAGCCAGTCTGGGGAGGGTTCCATTGCTTAGGAAAAAGCGAAGCATCGATTCGAAATTGGGTATTATTCGAAACTTCTGGGTGGGAGTAAGGAGAGGGGTAGGCCGCTCCAGGTTGGATGGGGAGGGCCTGCGCGACACTATTTATTTGCTATGAGCGATCAAACTTGGATGTGGGTTGGCTTCAATGTTTTTGTGCTGATGATGCTGGCGTTGGACTTGGGGGTCTTTCACCGCAAGGCGCACGTGGTCTCTTTTAAGGAGTCGATGAGTTGGACGGCGGTATGGATTGCCTTGGCGATGGCGTTCAATGGCTGGGTATGGCACCAGTTGGGGCCGGAGAAGGGGCTGGAGTTTTTCACGGGCTATGTGATTGAGAAGTCGCTGAGCGTGGACAACGTTTTTGTATTTGCCTTGTTGTTTTCGTATTTTGCGGTGCCGCAGGTGTATCAGCACAAGGTGCTCTTTTGGGGGGTGCTGGGTGCCCTGGTGATGCGGGCGGTCATGATTGTGTTGGGGGCGGCGCTGATCACTAAATTTGGGTGGATTCTCTATCTTTTCGGGGGTTTTCTGATTTTGACGGGGATCAAGATGATCGTGAAGCAGGAGGAGGAGATCCATCCGGAGAGGAACCCGGTGGTGCGCTGGTTTAAGCGCTGGATGGCGGTGACGCCGGACTTCCGGGGCGACCGCTTTTTTGTGCGGGAGGGTGGTGCCTGGGCGGCGACGCCACTGTTTGTGGTGTTGCTGCTGGTGGAGGTATCGGATTTGGTTTTCGCGGTGGATAGCATTCCGGCGATTTTTGCGGTGACCAAGGATCCTTTTATCGTCTATACGTCGAATGTGTTTGCGATCATGGGGTTGCGCTCGCTTTATTTTGCGCTGGCTGGGGTGATGGATAAGTTCCACTACTTGAAGGTTGGACTGGGGTTTGTGCTGAGTTTTGTGGGGGTGAAGATGCTGTTGGCGCATACGGCGTGGAAGATCGACACCGTGGTTTCGCTGGGGGTGATTGTGGGGATCCTTGGGGCGAGCGTGGTGGCGTCGCTGGTGAGGCCGCGGAAGCTGGAGGCGTAAGGGGAAGGGGGGGCTGGGGTTTTCGCGCTCGCTCCGTTGACGCCCCCCCTGGAGCCCGGTTATGGGGTGGAGAAGCGGCCGTCGCCTCGGCTGCATTTTACCTCTTATGCAAAGCCTTTGGAATCGTGACGAAGCCGCCGCCTGCGGGGCTGATTTGTTGAGCCAGCGCGTCTACAGTTCTCGCCTGTTGGGGCGGGATCCGGCCTTGGTGTTGCACGGCGGGGGCAACACGTCGGTGAAGGCGCGGGTGCGCGATTTTTTTGGGGACGAAGTGGAGGTGTTGTATGTGAAGGGGAGCGGGGGCAATTTGGCGACCTTGGGGGCGGAGGGATTTCCGGCGGTTAAGCTAGGAGTCTTGCGGCGGCTGGCGGAGCTCCCGAGCCTGACGGATACGGAGATGGTGCGGGAGCAGCGGGCGGCGATGTTGGATCCCTCGGGGCCGAATCCGAGTATTGAAGCCGTGGTGCACGCGGTGTTGCCGCATTGTTTTGTCGATCACACCCATGCGGATGCGGTGATCGCGCTGAGCAATCAGCCGCACGGGGCGGCCTTGGTGCAGGAAACCTGGGGCGATCGGGTGATTGTGGTGCCGTATGTGATGCCGGGCTTTTTTCTGGCGAAGGCGGTGCGGGACCTGATTCAGGGGGCGGATTGGAGTCGGGTGGAAGGGATGATTTTGATGCACCACGGCATTTTCACTTTTGGGGACAGCGCGGAGCAGAGCTATGAGCGGATGATTCGGCTAGTGAGCGAAGCGGAGGAGGTGCTGGCGCAGCGCGGGGGAGGCACGGGAGTGGTGGCGGCGGCGGAGGCGGCGCTGGAGGCGGGGGATTTGCGGCAGCTGGCGGCGATTCGCCGGGCGGTGTCGCGGGTGCGCGGGCGGGCGGTGCTGGCTTTGACCGATACGAGCATGGCGGCGGCGGGATTTGCTAGTCGGGCGGATGCGGGCGATTTGGCGACGCGGGGGACTCTGACCCCGGACCACTCGATTCGGATGAAGCGGGCTCCGGTGGTGCTAGGGAAGGATGGGGCCATTGCGGCTTTTGCGGCGGACTATGTGGAGTCGCACGCGCGGCTGCAGAGCGGGCAGGCGGCGCTGGATGCGGCACCGCGCTGGGGGATTTGGCCGGGGAAGGGGACGATTGCTTTTGACACCACCTTGGCCGGAGCCGGGATCATTGGGGACATTGCGCGGCATACGGTGCGCACGATTCAGCAGGCGGAAGCGGCGGGGGGCTGGAGCGCGCTGCCGGAGCGGGATCTTTTTGAGATTGAGCACTGGGATTTGGAGCAGGCCAAGTTGCGGTCGGCTCCGGCACCGAAGCCGCTGCAGGGGAAGATCGCGATCGTTTCGGGAGCGGCGGCGGGGATTGGGCGGGCCATCGCGGAGGAGCTGCATGCCCTGGGCGCGGTGGTGACGGGATTTGACTTGAATCCGGAGACGCCGCAGCGGCTTGGGGGGCGCCCGGGTTTGACGGGCGAGGTGCTCAATTTAACGAACTATCCGGCGGTGCAGCAGGCGGTGGAGGACGTGGTGCGCCGCTGCGGCGGGCTGGATATTTTGGTGAGCAATGCGGGCATTTTCACGGCGGGAGCTAACTTTGAGGACATGGATCCGATCAATTGGGCCAAGAGCTTGGAAGTGAACCTGACAAGCCACATGAAGCTGCTGCAGTTTTGCGTGCCCTATCTGAAAATGGGGATGGATCCGGCGGCGGTGTTTGTGGGCAGCCGCAATGTGGCGGCACCTGGGGCGGGAGCGGGCAGCTATTCGTGCGCCAAGGCAGCGGTGACGCAATTGGTGCGGGTGGCGGCTCTGGAATTGGCTCCCGAAGGGGTGCGGGTCAATATCATTCACCCGGATGCGGTGTTTGACACGGAGTTGTGGACGCCGGAGGCGCTGGCGCGGAGCGCGGAGCGCTATCAGATGACGGTGGAGCAATACAAGACGCGCAATTTGATGAAGACGGAGATCCGCTCCCGCGACGTGGCGGCGATGGTGGCGGCCATGGCCAGTCCGCTGTTTGGCAAGACCACGGGGGCGCAAATTCCGGTGGATGGGGGGAATGACCGGGTGATCTGAGGGCGCGGGCCGGGCCCATGGAGGAGGCGGAAGAAGCGGGTCGGGGGCCGCGTTCTGAGGAGCCGGACCTGCCGCTCTGGGGAGCGCGCGGCGGCGGCGCGGGGTGCAAAAAGCATCTTGCGCCGCTGGGGCGAGGCGATAGACTCGCGGTCCCGTTTTGGGAATTTTTAACCAGCACTGCTTCTCATGTTTCTTCCTTTCGCCGCCTCTGATTTTTTGTTGCACAACGGGATCAATTTAGCTTTGGCCCTAGGAGGCTTTGGCCTGCTGGTGGCGGGAGTGTTGATTTTCCAGATCAAGAATGCGCCGGCGGGGAATGAGCGGATGGCGGAAGTGGCGGGGGCGATTCAGGAGGGGGCGGCGGCGTATTTGAAGCGGCAGTTGGTGGCGGTGGGCAGCATTGCGATTTTCATTACGATTTTGTTGGCAGCGTGGAAGCAGAGCGTGGCGGTGCCGGCTGGCTTTGTGGTGGGGGCGGTCTGCTCCTTGGTGGCGGGGTTTATTGGGATGCGCATCGCGGTGCTGGCGAACGTCCGGACGACTCAGGCCGCTTCCGAGAGCGAGCCCAAGGCGCTGCGGGTGGCCTTCAATGGCGGCGCGGTGACGGGTTTGCTCGTGGTGGGACTGGCCCTGCTCAGCGTGGGAATTTTCTTCAATGTGATGCGCGGGGTGAGCACCGAGCACGCCGTGGATAGCTTGGTGGGACTGGCGCTGGGTTCTAGTTTGATCTCGGTGTTTGCTCGCCTCGGCGGCGGGATTTACACCAAGGCCGCCGATGTCGGCGCGGATTTGGTCGGCAAGGTGGAGTCGAATCTCAATGAAGACGATCCGCGCAATCCCGCGACCATCGCGGATAACGTCGGCGACAACGTGGGCGACTGCGCGGGGATGGCGGCGGATGTGTTTGAGACTTACGCGGTGAGCTTGATCGGGGCGCTGTTGATTGGATTTTTGCAATTGGGCGGCGGACCGGCGGCGGAGGGCGCGATTGTGTATCCCTTTGTGATCGGGGGCATTTCGGTGATTGGCGCGGTGCTGGGGATTCTCTATGTCAACTTGCGCAGCAACAGCGCCAAGGCGGACCGCGTCTTGATGGAGGGGGTGTTAGTGTCCGGCCTGATTTCGGCGGTGCTTTACTGGCCCGCGACGACTGGCTTGCTGCCGGACACCTTGGAAATTGCGGGCAAAACCTTCACTTCCACTGGGATTTATGGGGCGGCCCTGGTGGGCTTGCTCATGACGGGGGCGGCGGTGGTGATCACGAACTACTACACCTCCACGGCGTTCCGGCCGGTGCGCAGCATCGCGGAGGCCTCGCGCACGGGGCACGCCACTAACATCATCGCAGGGATCGCGGTGGGCCATAAGGCGACTGCCTTGCCGGTGCTCTGCATCGTGGCGGCGATCTTCTTTAGTTATCAAGCGGGCGATCTTTTCGGGATCGCCACGGCGGTGATGTCGATGCTGAGCATGGCCGGGATCATCATTTCGCTCGACGCCTTTGGTCCGATCACGGACAACGCGGGCGGCATTGCGGTGATGAGTGGCTTGCCGGAGGAAGTGCGGGAGCGCACCGATAGCTTGGACGCCGTGGGCAATACCATGAAAGCGGTCACCAAAGGTTATGCCATTGCCTCCGCAGGGGTGGCGGCGCTGGTGCTGTTTGGCAGCTACTATTTGGAATTGGAAAAGAAGACGGGGCACACCTGGGACTTCTCTTTGAAGGATCCGATTGTGATCATCGGGATGTTCCTGGGGGGCTTGCTGCCTTGTCTTTTCACGGCCTGGAGCATGAGCGCGGTGGGTAAGGCGGCGGGCGCGGTGGTGGTGGAAGTGCGCCGCCAATTGGAAAAATACCCTGGGATCATGACCGGCACGCAAAAGCCCGAGTATGCCGCTTGCGTGGACATCGTCACCAAGGCCGCGCTGCGCGAGATGATTTTGCCCGCGCTGCTGCCGGTGGTTGGGGTGGTGGCCATCGCGGCCATTCCCGCGCTGGGAGCCAAGGCCCTGGGCGGGATGCTCGTGGGCACCATCGTGACCGGCCTGTTCGTCGGCATTTCGATGACCTCGAGCGGCGGGGCCTGGGACAACGCCAAGAAGTTTATTGAGGAAGGGCACCACGGCGGCAAAGGCAGCGATGCCCACAAAGCGGCGGTCACCGGCGACACCGTGGGCGA
>CALQKQ020000207.1 GCA_943331195.2 Akkermansia muciniphila
AAGCGCCCGCGCCCGCATCAAGGTCATGGTGAAACGCATCCTGGGCAAACACGGCTACCCGCCGGATATGCAGGAGAAGGCGGTCCGGACCGTGCTCGCGCAAGCGGAGTTGCTCTGCGCGGCGTGGGTGTGAGGGCCCTTTTCATCAACGTCCTGCCGCCACCCCTCGATTTTAGGCCGCCAGCGCCTGGGACATCCCCATTGAAAAAGCCGCGCCGCGCCCTCACCCTCAGGGAACTTTCCCTTCGCCGAATGAAATGGCGGCCCGCCGCGCCCTGTAAAGACTCCACTCCGCCGGGCCCGCCTCCTTCCCATCGCTCCCATCCTTCCCATCCTTCCCATCCGATCCCATCCTTCCCATGACCCGTACCCAGTGGCTCATCTGCATCATCGCCTCCATCGGCTTTGCCTTTGATATCTATGAGCTCCTCATGCTCCCGCTCATCATCAAGCCCGCCCTGCTGGCGCTGGGCGGGCTCGTGGTCGGCACCCCGGAATACACCCAGTGGGCCCGCGTCCTCTTTTTCGTTCCCGCCATCGCTGGCGGCGTCTTCGGCCTGCTGGGCGGCTGGCTGACCGACCGCCTCGGCCGCCGCCGCGTCCTCACCTGGAGCATCCTCATTTACGCCTTTGGCGCCTGCGCCGCCGGCTTTTCCACCTCCCTGACCCAACTCCTCATCTGCCGCTGCTTCGTCTTCGTGGGCGTCTGCGTCGAATTCGTCGCCGCCGTCGCCTGGTTGGCGGAAATCTTCCCCGAACCTCGCCAGCGCGAAAAAGTACTTGGCTTCACCCAAGCCTTCTCCTCCTTCGGCGGCCTCCTCGTGGCCATCATTTACGGCTTCTGCGTCAAATCCGCCGCTTCCCTCCCAGCCATCCACGGTGCCCACGAAGCCTGGCGCTACACCCTCATTTCCGGCCTTATTCCCGCCATCCCCCTCATCATCATCCGCCCCTTCCTGCCCGAATCCCCCTCTTGGCAGGCCAAAAAGGACGCCGGCACCTTGCGCCGTCCTAGCTTGGCGGAACTCTTTTCCCCGGCCCTCCTCCGCACCACCCTCGTCACCACGGCTCTCTTTGCCTGCTGTTACGGCATCGCCTTCGGTGCCATCCAGCACCTTCCCCAGATGGTTCCGGGCCTCGCCGACGTGAAATCCGCCGTCGCCTCCGCCCAGAGCGCGGCCAAAGCCCAAGCCGCCCCCGGCGCCCCCGTCTCGCCCAAAACCCTCGCCCTCGCCAAATCCGAAATCGAGCAAAAAACCTCCGCTTCCGTGCAAACCTGGCAAGAAGTCGGCGGCCTGGTTGGCCGCGTCATCCTCGCCATTGCCGCCCTGTACATCGTCAGCCGCCGCGCCCTCCTCCGCCTCTTCCTCATCCCTTCTCTCATCTTCATTCCTGGCCTCTTCTGGTGGATGAGCAACAACTTCGCCACCCTCGAAGTGCTCGGCCTCGTCAAATGGGCCGTCTTCGCCGGCGGTCTCCTCCTCGTCGCCCAATTTAGCTTCTGGGGCAATTACATCCCGCGCGTCTTCCCCCTCCATCTCCGCGGCACCGGCGAAAGCTTCGCGGCCAACATCGGCGGCCGCGTCCTCGGCACTAGCCTGGCCTGGATCTTCTTCACCTACAGCGCCTCCACCCCTCCCAATCCCGGCAAAATGGCCGCCACCGCTGCCGTCATCGCCCTCGTCATGGGCCTCCTCGGCTTCGCCCTCACCTTCCTCCTCCCCGAGCCCCTCCCCGAAGAGGAAGGCCACTGAGCCCAGCCCCTCAGCCCTCCGCCCGCAGCACCCCCCCGCGCACCACGCGCGCCCTCAGCCCGCCCCGGTTCTGCAGCGCCGCCTCCGCCCCAGGATGGAACGCCTCGTCCATCCAGTAACACGGCGAACACTCCGCCACCCCTGCAAAGAGCACTCCCTGCACCGCAAACTCCTTCCCAATCAAGGCATTCAAATCCTGCCCCGACGTCAAAATATTCCGCCGAAACACCGAGGCCGGTCGATCTCTCACCCCAAAGCGCTCGCACAAATCGACATAGACCTCCTCCGCAAAAAACGTCACCTGCCCCCGGTAGTTCTCCTTGTACCCAAAAAACCGGTCCCCCTCAATCCCCTGCCCCGCCACCAGGGTCAACTCCTTCGCTTCCAGCATCGGTGCCGTCCCCGCCGCCTTCCCATGGTGACCAAAATAATTGTGCTCCGGTGAAAAATACAGCCGCTGCAGTTTCATAGCACAATATTTAGAAAAAATCCTCGCCACCTCGTCGGTCCCTCTCCCCCTAGCCGGTCCCCACCGAGGCCACCACGCTCACCTCCACGCTCTTCGACGTCGGCGTCCCACTGTGCTCCGCCGCCGATCCCAAGGGCACCAAAACATTGGCCTCCGGATAGTACGCCGCGCAGTTCCCCGGCGGCATCTCATACGGCACCGCCTGGAACCCCGCCGCCTCCCGCGTCCCATCACTCCAATAACTCGTGATGTCCACTAACTGCAGCGGACGCAGCCCCCGATCCCTCATGTCCTGCGGATTCATGAACACAATCCGCCGCCCCTGCCCAATCCCCCGATAGCGATCGTTGTTCCCGTAAATCGTGGTGTTGAACTGATCGTGACTCCGGAACGTCTGCAGCACCAAATGCCCCGCAGCCGCCCGAAACGCGCTCACCGGCACGGTGTGGAACCCCGCCTTCCCCGTCGGCGTGTCCCAAACCCGCCGCCCCGCCGCATTCGGCAAGCGAAAGCCCCCCGGTTGCCCCACCCGCTCGTTGAAATCCTTAAAGTCCGGCAGCACCCGCTCAATCGCGTCCCGCACCGCATTGTAGTCGTCCGCGAAAACCGCCCACGGCACCCGACTCCGCCCTGCCAGCACCGCCGCCGCCAATCCGCACACAATCGCCGTCTCACTGCGCAATGCCGGCGCAGCCGGCCGCAACTGCCCCCGCGAAGCGTGCACCACGCTCATGCTGTCCTCCACCGTGACAAACTGCGGCACCCCCCCGCGCAAATCCTCCTCGCTCCGCCCCAAACACGGCAAAATCAACCCCGTCCCCCCCGTCACCAAATGCGACCGATTCAACTTCGTCGCAATATGCAGCGTCAAGCCACAGCGGCGCAAGGCCTCCGCCGTATACACCGTATCCGGCGCCGCCTGCAAAAAATTCCCCCCCAAGGCCACAAACACCTGCCCCGGAGCCTCGTGCATCGACCGAATCGCCGCCACCGTGTCCAAGCCATGCGCCCGCGGCGCCTCAAACCCAAACTCCCGCCCCAAGGCCTCCAAAAAGCTCTCCGGCATCTTCTCAAAAATCCCCATCGTCCGGTCCCCCTGCACATTGGAATGCCCTCGCACCGGACACAATCCCGCCCCCGGCTTCCCGATCGCTCCCAACAACAAATGCACATTCACCACCTCCCGCAGCGTCGCCACCGCATTGCGATGCTGCGTCAGCCCCATCGCCCAACACGTAATCAAGCGCTTCCGCTCCCCCGCCGCCCGCGCAGTGCGCTGCATCGCCTCCCGCGACAACCCACTCAAGGCCTCCAATTCCTCCCAGCCCTGGCTCCGCACGCTCGCCTCATATAGCTCAAAGCCCACCGTGTGCACCGCAATGAAATCGCGGTCTAACAATCCCTCCTCCACCAAGGTCTTCGCCATCCCCCGCAGCAAGGCCATATCCCCATTCAAGTTAGGCTGCAAGTAGTCCGCCGCCAACGGCGTCGCCTGCCCCAAGACCCCTCCCACCTCCTGAGGATGCTTGAACCCCAACAAACCCGCCTCCCGCAGCGGATTCACCGCCACCACATGCGCCCCCTGCCGCACCGCCACCTGCAACGCACTCAGCATCCGCGGATGATTCGTCCCCGGATTCTGCCCCATCAATAAAATCATCCCCGCCTGGTGAATGTCCTCCAACGTCACCGTCCCCTTCCCCACTCCCACCGACTCCTTCATCGCCACTCCCGAAGACTCATGACACATGTTAGAACAGTCCGGCAGGTTGTTCGTGCCAAACTGCCGCGCCAACAACTGCCACAGAAACGCCGCCTCATTGCTCGCCCGCCCCGAGGTGTAAAAAATCGCCCGATTCGGATCCTCCAACCCCCCAAACGCCTTCGCCGCCAGCGCAAACGCCTCCTCCCACCCGATCGCCTCATAATGGCTCGCCCCAGCCCGCCGCACCATCGGCTCGGTCAAACGGCCCGCCTGATCCAGTTCATAGTCCGACCACCCCCCCAGCTCCGCGATGGAGTGCTTCGCAAAAAACGCCCGATCCGCCCGCTCCCGCGTGATCTCCGAAGCCAAGGCCTTGGCCCCATTCTCACAAAACTCAAACGCACTGCGGTGCCCCTCCGGATCCGGCCACGCACAGCTCATGCAGTCAAACCCATCCTTCTGATTCAAGCCCAACATCCCCTGCATCGCCCGCAGCGGCTCCGCCCGCGTCAACAAATGCCGAAAAGACGATAGCACCGCCGTCGTCCCCGCCGCCGATGTCGACGGCTCCCCAACCCGCAGGTCGGCAGGATCTTCTAAAGGAGTCAACGCAGGGGAATCAGCAGGTTTCGGCATGGCAGGGACGCTATTACGCAGGAATCAGCCAACTCTTTACCAAACCTGCGCCTCCGCAGCAATGCCCAAGCACCGCCACCATCCCCCGGCTCACCCCCGCCGCAGCGGCGCCGCCGGCACCTGCTGCGTCAAACAGTGAAACGACCCCAAGCCCCACACTAACTCCCGCGAATCAATCGGCACCACCCGCCGGTCCGGAAAGGCTTCCTGCACAATCGCCAGCGCCTCCCCATCCCGCGGATCCCCAAACACTGGCAACAACACCACCCGGTTCGCAATGTAAAAATTCGCATAGCTCGCCGGCAGCCGCTCCCCCTCCATCACCACCGGCGCCGGCATCGGCAAGGTAATGACATTGAGCGGACTCCCATCCTCCGTGGTCATGCGGCAAAGCCGCTGATAGTTCTCCTCCAGCGGACCATAGTTCACATCGCTCTCATCCTCCTCAATCACCGTCAGCACCGTCTCCGGATTGATGAAACGCGTGATGTCGTCAATGTGACCGTCAGTGTCGTCCCCCACAATCCCCTCGTGCAACCACAACACCTTCTCAAAACCTAGCATCGCCTCCAGCCGCGCCTCAATCCCCGCCCGGTCCAGCTCCGCATTCCGATTCGGATTCAATAAACAACTCTCCGTGGTCAGCACCGTGCCGCAGCCATTGCTATCAATCGAGCCCCCCTCCAACACCAACCCGCCGTCATACTCCTTCACGCCCACCAACCGCGCCATCGCCGAGGAAATCGCGTCGTCCGCAAAAGCCTCCGGATACTTCCCCCCCCACGCATTGTATTTCCAAGACGTCGCCGCCACTTCCCCCAAGGCATCATTCACAATAAAAATCGCCCCGTGATCCCGACACCACGGATACACCGCCGCAATGTCCGTCACCACCAAGCGCCCCCGACTCTCCTCGTCAAGCTGCGCCGCCGCAAACGCCGCCACATACGCCCGGTCCGCCGCGTCCACACAATTCAAATACACCCGCTCCGACGAAGTGAGCGCCCGGATCATCTCCAAAAAAACCGGCAACACCCGGTCGTGGTGATCCCCCCCAGGAAACGAACTGTCCTTCCGCGAAGGCCAACTCATCCAAGTCGCCGCATGGGGTTCCCACTCCGCCGGCATCCGCCAGCCCTGCTCCGATAGTGTACGTTCTGACATGGTTTGTAAAAATAAGTTGCCCCCCTAACCCAGAAACCGCTGGTTCAGATCCCCATAGGCATCCACCCGCCGATCCCGCAAAAACGGCCACACCTCCCGCTGCTGCCGCACCAAATCAAGATCAACCTCCGCCACCAGCACCTCCTCCCCCTCCGTGGACGCCAGCGCCACCACCGCCCCCGCCGGATCCGCCACAAAACTCCGCCCCCAAAATTCAATCCCCAGGCTGCCATCCGGCGCCTCGTGCCCACAGCGATTCGCCGCCGCCACATAGCACCCATTCGCCACCGCGTGGCTGCGCTGTATGATCTCCCACGACTGGTGCTGCCGCTCCCCATGCTCCGCCTTCTCCGGCGCCAACCACCCAATCGCCGTCGGATAAAACAAAATCTCCGCCCCATGCAGCGCCGTCAATCGCGCCGCCTCCGGATACCACTGGTCCCAGCAAATCAGCACCCCAATCCGCCCCACCGCCGTGTCCCAAGCCCGAAAACCCAAGTCCCCCGGCGCAAAGTAAAACTTCTCCTCAAACTGCGGATCGTGCGGAATGTGCATCTTCCGATACACCCCCAATAAACTCCCATCCGCATCAATCACCGCACACGAATTAAAATACAGCCCCGGCGCCCGCTTCTCATACACCGGCAGCAACAACACCACCCCCAAACGCTTCGCCAAGGCCCCAAACCGCTCCGTCAACGGCCCCGGAATGCTCTCCGCCAAGCCAAAATACTCGTGCTTCAACTGCTGACAAAAATAAACCGAGGCAAACAATTCCTGCAAACACACCAGCCGCGCCCCCGCCGCCGCCGCCTCCTCAATGCACCGCTCCGCCTTGCGCACATTCGCCTCCACCTCCTCCCCACACCTCATCTGCACCAGGGCAATCTTGAATCGACGGTTCTTGGGTGAAACAGCAGCAGCCATGCCCCAAAACGCAGGAACATCACCCCCAACGCAAGGGAAGATCCATCCCCCCTTCCATCCTCCCCCCGCGCGGCGGCCCACCTGCCCGCCGCCGCGCTCTTCT
>CALQKQ020000208.1 GCA_943331195.2 Akkermansia muciniphila
AGCCCCGAGCCCCCTTGCCCAGCTCAATCCCCGGAAACGCCCCATTCGCCCCTTCCTGCGCCAGGACCGAACTCGCCACCACCGCCACCATGGAAGGTATCAGGATTATTTTTTTCATGGAGATGATCTCTAATAAAATCTACCTATTGTCAAACTCAATCCCTCCTCTCCCATTGACCGCATTGACCCCTGAATAGTGGCCCCGGAGCGGCATTTCAGAAAGCCGCCATGATGGCCCCTCCCTCCAAGCCCTCGCCGACCACCCCCGCCAGCACCCCCTAGCCCTTGTCGTCGACATATTTCCACAGCCCCCGACAGCGCCGGAAACGCGATTTCTCGCGGTGCTCCTGCCGCACCCCATCAACATAAAACTCCGCCACAAACTCCACCTTCCCCGTCCGATCCCCCTTCTGACCCTGACTCGTGCTCAAAATCGTGAGAAATTTCCACCGCGCCTGGTCCGCCAACTCCTCAATCGCCGCCCGCATCCCCGGTGCCTTTTTGTCCGGATGGGTCGTTTCCACCAAATAGTCGATCTTCCTAAAGAAATACGCGCTGTACCGCGACCGCATCAATTGCTCCGCCGTCTCCGGCTTCGCCTTGCCCGCATGATACAGCCCACAGCACGCCCCATACGCCAAACGGCTCTTGCAGGGACACAGCGACACATCCCGAATCCGGGGCGCTTTTTCAGCTTCCACAGCTAGGGCCGGTTCAGAGGGGGTAACCATTTCGTCAGACATACAGTCCCCCACCCTCGCGGCACCTCGGCCCTCGCGCAACCCGGCCGACACCCCTTCCCGCCGCCCCAACGAAAGAGGGCCCGCAATCTCTTGCGGGCCCTCCCAACGATTCAGCGAACCGGTCGGCCACCATCTAGCGCCGCCCCCCGCTGCCTTCCCCTTTACTTCACGATGGAATCCGTCGTCTCCACGTTCTTCGTAGGATCATAGGTGTAGCCGCTCAAGCTGACCCCCGTGACTTTGAAGGTAAACGTGCCCGCTTGCTTGGTCGCAGAGCTCGTGAAGCTCGCCGTCCCCGCCGTCCCCGTGAGGCCACTCACATTGGACATCGTCACACCCGACCAGCTCCCCGTCACCGTGGCATTCGCCACCACCGCGCCAGTGCCGTCCCGCACCGTCACCACCGCCTTAGCTTGCGTACCCTTGGGGGTCTTAACCTTGCTCATGGCAATGTCGGATACACTCAGCACCGGCGTCACAACCACCACGTCCTTGACCGCGATCACCACCGAGGCCGTCCCCGAAAGCCCCGTGTTGTCGAACACCGCCAGCGAAGCCGTATACGTCCCCACCGCACTATAGACATGCACCGGATTCGCCTCCGCAGAGCCCGCCGTCCCATCCCCAAAGTCCCAGTCATACGCCAGGGCACTGCCCTCCGCATCGCTCGATCCCGCGCTCGAGAAATGCACCGTCAGCGGCACCGTCCCCGTCACCGGCGTGCTCTGCGACACCACCGCCACCGGAGGCTGCCCCACCGAAGCCGGCACGCTCCCCGTCAGCGTGAATTGACCCAGGCTCGCATAGTCCGTGTAACCCGTCGATGCCGTCCCCGTGCCCACCCCATCCACCGCCAGATAATACGTCCCCGCCGCCACCACACTGCTCAGGCTCGCCCCCAAGGTGCTGCTGTCAGCGCTAGCGACCAGGTTCCCCGTGCCATTGTAAAGCGCTAGGCCAATGTCCAGGTTGGCATCCGGCGAAGCCGTGCCCGCCGTGAAACTCACCGTCCCAGCGCCCACATTCACCCGGTAGAGGTCCACATCCGTCCGGCTGTCGATCATCCCCGTCGCCGCAATCGACGTCCCCGTCAGCGGAACCGCCGTCAGAATGTCATTGCCCGCCAAATCCGCACTCCGCGGAATGTAGCCGTTGATGATCGCGGTGTCGTCTTCCAAGTTGTTAGCGTTGGCGTATTCCCCTTTGCTGAACTGAGTAATACTCGCGTAATACCCAACGCCCATGATCGGTGCCCAGCCATTGTGCCCCTGATAGTAGCCCGTCCCATCCGTCAAGCCATCGTGCCGCAGCGCCACCGTGTGCCCCGCTTCATGGCTGATCGCCTCAGCCACATACTTGGGATAGCCATTCCCCAACTGCGGCGGAAACACAAAGGCCGGTGTATCCGAATTCCACCCAAACGACTGCAAATACGCCACCCCTCCAGCTCCTACCCCCAGCAATTCATAGCTCGTTCCCCCAATCACCATGCGAATCCCATACGCCGTGTCCGTCGTGCTCGTCTTGCGCAGCGACTCCAATGGCGGCTCCTCCGTCGTCACATCCACATCCCACGGCGCATAGTCCTCACTCACCCGCTTCCAGATCTGCTGCAGATTCGCCAATTCCACCGCACTAAACACCGTCGGAATCCCATCCGTGTCGTACGGCGGAGTGATGATATCAGCCCCGCTCTTATACGCCGTATTCCAGGACGTCCCCGACGTCGTGTGCCCCGTAAAGTCCAAATAAATCACCCGACTCAACCCCGGCTTGCTGTGCAGCAAAAACGTCTCGCTCTCAGGGTAATTCAGCAACCCATTGGTCGCCGCATTCCCCGCCGTCGGTGCCTGCGCCGTCAAACCCTCGCAAGCATACAGCAACCGCCCATGCCGGTCGCTTCGCAAATCCCGATCGCTCAGCGCCAAGGCCCCTAATTGCGACTCGGTCATGCCATAGTGTCGCGCCACCTCTGGCAGCCGACTCCCCAGGGCTCGAATGATCTCCGAACCCCGCGCTCCTTTCCCTAGCTCCATCTCGGGAAAACCCCCTCCCCCTCCCGATTGCGCCACCGCGTTGGCCGTCAAAAACGCGACTCCTAGCACCCCCATCAGTATTGTTTTTTGCATATTTGAGAAAAACCAGGAATCGAGACCTAAGTCAATTCCCAATCCCCCCTCAGTCAAAATTCTCGGTCTAAACTACGTAAAATGCTTAAATCCTCCCCGGAAAATTCCCCGATTGAGCTCCCCCTCCCCTCCCCGCCTATTCCTTTGACCCCGCCCCCTCCCTGAGCTAACTCAGCCATCATCCCCAGCCCGCTACCAGACATGTCCCCGTCCATCATCTACACCAAAACCGACGAAGCCCCCGCTCTCGCCACCTATTCCCTCCTCCCCATCATCCAGGCCTTCACCAAACCCGCCGGCATCGCCCTGGAAACCCGCGACATCTCCCTCGCCGCCCGCATCCTCGCCCAATTCCCCGACTTCCTCCAGGCCGATCAACACGTCCCCGATCACCTCGCCGAACTCGGCGCCCTCACCCTCCTCCCCGGGGCCAATATCATCAAATTGCCCAACATCAGCGCCTCCGTCCCCCAGCTCAAAGCCGCCGTCGCCGAGCTCCAGGCTAAGGGCTACGCCTTGCCCGACTACCCAGAAAACCCCAGCACCGATTCCGAAAAAAGCCTGAAGCTCCGCTACGGCAAGGTCATGGGCAGCGCCGTCAACCCCGTCCTCCGCGAAGGCAACTCCGACCGCCGCGCCCCCAAAGCCGTCAAACAATACGCCCGCCAGCACCCCCACTCCATGGGCGCCTGGTCCCCCACCTCCCGCACCGCCGTCGCCACCATGTCCCAGGACGACTTCTTCTCCAACGAAAAGTCCCTCACCCTAGCCCAGGCCACCGAAGTCAACATCGAACTCCTCACCGACGACGGCCGCACCCTTTCCCTCAAACCAAACACCCCCCTCAAAGCCGGCGAAATCCTCGACGCCACCGTCCTCCGCCGCCTCCCCCTCGTCCACTTCCTCGAATCCCAACTCGCCCGCGCCAAAGCCGACGGCCTCCTCTTCTCCCTCCACCTCAAAGCCACCATGATGAAGGTCTCCGACCCCATCATCTTCGGCCACGCCGTCAAGGTCTTCTTCCAAGACCTCATCGCCAAACACGCCCCCCTCCTCGCCCAGCTCCAAGTCGACTTCAATAACGGCTTCGGCGACCTCCTCGCTAAACTCGACTCCCTCCCCCCCGACCAAAAAGCCGCCCTCGAGGCCGACATCCAAGCCGCCTACGCCCAGGGCCCCGCCCTCGCCATGGTCAACTCCGACAAAGGCATCACCAACCTCCACGTCCCCTCCGACGTCATCGTGGACGCCTCCATGCCCGCCATGATCCGCACCTCCGGCCAAATGTGGAACGCCGCCGGCCAACCCCAAGACACCCTCGCCGTCATCCCCGATAGCTCCTACGCCGGCGTCTACCAAACCGTCATCGATTTCTGTAAACAACACGGCGCCCTCGACCCGCGCACCATGGGCTCCGTCCCCAACGTCGGCCTCATGGCCCAAGCCGCCGAAGAATACGGCTCCCACAACAAAACCTTCGAAATCCCCGCCGCCGGCACCGTCCGCGTCACCGACGCCACCGGCACCGTCCTCCTCGAACACCGCGTCGCCCCAGGCGACATCTGGCGCGCCTGCCAAACCAAAGACGCCCCCATCCAAGATTGGGTCAAACTCGCCGTCAATCGCGCCCGCGCCTCCGCATCCCCCGCCATCTTCTGGCTCGACCCCGCCCGCGCCCACGACGCCCAAATCATCGCCAAAGTCCAACGCTACCTCGCCGACCACGACACCGCCGGGCTCGACATCCGCATCCTCCCCCCCGCCGCCGCCTGCCAACTCAGCCTCGAACGCATCGTCCAAGGCCTCGACACCATCTCCGTCACCGGCAACGTCCTCCGCGACTACCTCACCGACCTCTTCCCCATCCTCGAAGTCGGCACCTCCGCCAAAATGCTCTCCATCGTTCCCCTCATGAACGGCGGCGGCCTCTTCGAAACCGGCGCCGGCGGCTCCGCCCCCAAACACGTCCAACAATTCCTCCAAGAAAACTACCTCCGCTGGGACTCCCTCGGCGAATTCTTCGCCCTCGCCGCCTCCCTCGATCACCTCAGCTCCACCTTCCACCTCCCCAAGGCTAAGGTCCTCGCCGAGACCCTCGACACCGCCACCGGCACCTTCCTCGAACACGACCGCTCCCCCGGCCGCAAACTCGGCACCATCGACAACCGCGGCTCCCACTTCTACCTCGCCCTCTACTGGGCCCAGGCCCTCGCCGCCCAATCCGCCGACCCCGAACTCCAGGCCACCTTCGCCCCCATCGCCGCCCAACTCAGCGCCCAAGAATCCCTCATCGTCGCCGAACTCCTCGCCGTCCAGGGCCACCCCCTCGACCTCGGCGGCTACTACCAACCCGACGACGCCAAGGCCGACGCCGCCCTCCGCCCCAGCCCCACCTTCAACGCCAGCCTCGCTAGCCTCTAATTCAAACGGGCCCAAAGCCCTCGCTGCCCCCCTTCCGCCCCAGCCCCCGCTGGGGCGGAAACATCCCCACTCCCCCAGCCGCAGGGGGATGCTCCGCCGCGCTTAAGCCCAACTCCAAAGCCCTCGCTGCCCCCCCGTACTACACCACTCCAGGGGAATCCTCCTCCGGCTCCGGCAAAAAGCGCAGCGCCACCACCGCCGGCACCCACAGCACCGCCGTCCACAACAGCGTCCGCCGGTAATCCCCACCCTGGGTGATTTGCTGCGCAAAAATCGTGCCCGCAGCCGCCGCAAAACGCCCAATATTATAGCAAAACCCCGCCCCCGTAGTGCGCAGCAAGCTCGGAAATAAGGGCGGCAAATACATCGTGAAAAGCCCATAAACCCCCGACCAAAAACCCACCAACGGCATCCAAAAAAAGCCCAGCCACTCAATCGGGTGCTCCCAACCAAAGGCCGCCACCACCGCCACCATAAAACCCCCAAACATCAACGCCATCGCCCGCCGATAACCCACCCGCGTCGCCAGCCAACCCGCAAAAAAATTCCCCGGAATCGAAACCAAAATCAAAACCCCAAAACTGCGCGCCACAAAACTATTCACATCCCCTGCCATCCACTGCGCCGCCGCCGCCATCGACCGCATCAACTGCGACTGCCAAAACAAAAACGCCCACCACGCCGTCAGCGAAAAAGCACATAAAATCACCGCCGGATACGTAATGCCCGCCAGCCGCCCCCGAAACAACTCTCCCATCCCCGGCCTCGGCGCCCCCCCCGCTTGCGCCCCCTGCCAATCCTCCGGCTCCGGCACATGCTTCCGAATCCAATACACAATCACCGCCGGCAGCACCCCCACCAAAAAAATCCAATTCGGCGGCAACGACTTCATCAAATACCCCGCCAAACAAGCCACCAAAATCCCCAGATTCACCGCCGTCTGCAACACCGCCGCCATCCACTTGCGCCACCCCTTCGGCCACGTCTCCGACAACAACGTCGACCCCACCGCCCACTCCCCCCCAATCCCCAGCGCCGCCAAAAACCGAAAAATCAAAAGGTGCCACCACTCCGTCGCCAAAAAAGACAGCCCCGTGCACACCGCATACGTCAAGATCGTCAAACTCAAGGCCCGACTCCGCCCAATCACATCCCCCAGCCGCCCAAAAAAGGTCCCCCCCAACGCCCATCCCACCAAAAACGCCGCCTGGATCCACGCCGCCTTCTGCTGCACCTCCATCGCCGCCGCCCCCTCCAATCGCCCACTATACCCCAACAACAGCGCCACAAAAGCCGTCGCCACCAAGGTATAAAGATGCAAATCCAAGCCATCAAAAAACCACCCCAACCACGCCGCGATCCCACTCTTCCATTGGCCCGACGTTAAATCCCGCAACCGTGTCTGCGGAACCGAGCCCCCCCCTAAAATACGTGGCGATACTGACATAGCCGCCAAGCTATACC
>CALQKQ020000209.1 GCA_943331195.2 Akkermansia muciniphila
CGGGGGTTTCGGCGGGGGCCCGGCGGAACACCTTGGATGGCTTGAAGGCCTTGAATGAGATCAATTACAAATTGGTCGGCGATCCGGAGACGCACACGCGGATTCAGCAATATGAAATGGCCTTCCGCATGCAAAGCAGCGTGCCCGAGCTAACTGATCTCAAACAAGAGGGCGCGGCCACCCGCGAGCTCTATGGTCCGGACGTGGAGAAGCCGGGCAGCTTCGCCCACACCGCACTGTTAGCACGGCGCATGGCTGAGCGCGGGGTCCGCTTTGTGCAAGTGTATCACAACAATTGGGACCACCACGGCAACCTGCCCGGGCGGATGAAATTCCAATGCGCCGACGTCGACCAGCCCTGCTGGGGGCTCATCCAGGACCTCAAACAGCGCGGCCTTTACGACGACACCCTGGTGATCTGGGGCGGTGAATTTGGGCGCACCATTTACAGTCAGGGCGGTGTTAGTCACGACACTTATGGGCGCGACCACCACCCGCGCTGTTTCACCATGTGGATGGCGGGGGGCGGATCCAAGCCGGGCCACATCCACGGGGAAACTGACGATTTTTCTTACAATATCGTCAAGGATCCGGTGCACGTGCACGACTTGCACGCCACCGTGATGCAGTTGTTAGGTTTCAACCACGAGACCTTCACCTTTAGATACCAGGGGCTCGACCAACGGCTCACGGGGGTGGAGCCGGCCAAAGCGATCAAGGCGTTGATGACCTAATGTCCTTGGCGCGAGAGGATGAAGAGCCGATTCGGGTGACGGTTTCGGGTGAGTTGGATCTGCATTCCTGGCGTCCGCGCGATGTGGCGGAGCTGCTGCCAGCGTGGTTTGAGGAATGTCGCGCCCAGGGGATTTTCACGGTGCGGGTCGTCCACGGCAAGGGCCGCGGGGCGCTGCGCCGCGGGGTTCACGCCTTGCTGCCACGCTTGGGGGACTGGGTGGCAAGCTGGAGCTACCCTGCGCCTGAGGCTGCGGGAGGTTGGGGGGCGACGGTGGTGCAGCTGCGGCAGTGAGGGGCGCGCGGCGATGGCGCGCCGTTGGCGCTCTCCAGCAGCGTGCCAACGGAGCGTGTGCAGCGACAATTAGAAGTGACCCTTGGCGAACTGTCTGGTTCGCCGTTATGGTGCCCCTACAGGGCTCACATTAAAAAACCCAGAGCGTGGCCCTGGGCTGAGGGATGATGGCCCGTTGGGCCAATGAGGTGTCTACGTTGCTGATCCCGGGCGCTGCCCTGGGCTAAACTTGGGGTGCCCCGTTGGGGCGCAGCAAACCAGGGCGTGGCCCGGTGCTTGGGCTGACGTGACCGCCAGAAGTCCATTTTGCCAAAATACGAGTTTGGATGATCAGTGAGTTCCGCATGCGGGAATGGGCCTTGGGGGACTTTTTGCGGTGAGGTCTGGGCGGCGCGGTATTATTTTGGTGCGCCCCATCGGGCGCCGACTCTGCGCGCCAACGGTGCGGCCTACGCCAGCCCAGGGCAAGGCCCAGGGACTCGGGCCGAAAAGGGCAGCGAGCCCTGAAGGGGCGGCCTCATCGGCGGGCCCCGTCGCGCGCTTTTTCATGACCTTTCCGCGTTGTGGGGTGCCCCCGTCCGCCGGGCGGGTCCGCTGGCCACGATACGGTGGGGGCTTTTGACAACGCAAGAGACGTACTCAAAGGGTGAGTCTCCTAAGGCCTAAAACAATGGATCCCGGCTCGCCCTGAGCACGAAAAAGGCCCCATGGTCGAGTTTCAGCATACGCTGTTAGGAAAGCCGCCGGAGGCTGGGCTCAGGCGCGCATTTCTTGGGCAAGTTGGCAGACTTTTTCTAACTGGGCCTTGGGGAGGTCGTCGATTTGGATGAGGTGGTTGTTGCGGTCGAGGATGGAGAAGGTGGTGCCGAGGAGGCCGTCCTGCATTTCGACGCTGAGGACGTCGCGCCATTGATGATCTTCGATGCGACTGCCTCCGAGGCTTTGGCGGATGAGGAGGAGGCGCTCATTGGTAACGACCACGCAATCGGGCTTCGTTTTCATGAGCTTGCGTTTTTGGTGGGCGATATAGAAGAGGTGTTCGTGGCTGCTGAGAATGTGGGCGACCTGGTGATAGACTTCGGCGATGATGTCGGCTTCTTGGCCTTCGTTCATGACGTGATGGAGGGCTTCTTCCACTTCGAAGACTTCGTCGAGGGGCTTCCATTCGCCGAGGGCTTGGTAGTAAATGAGGTCGCGCCGGTGCAGTTGGCCCGCGTTGAGCAGGGAGAGCAGTTGCTCGACGGCAAAGGGGCCGTGCTGCTGGTTTTCTTTGGAGACGAAGATTTCCATGAGCGGAGCTTGGGTGCAGAGCGGGGGCAACGCTGACCTCAAGCTAGCGCTGGCTGGGTCGAGTAGCCAGAAAAAGTTGGGAGCGGGCCGAAAAAGGGGGGATTTTTCGAGGCTTTAGGCGAGGATCGCGGGGATTTTTCCTGCATGGCCCGCCGCCCTTTATCCAACGATGTTCGCGCTGGGGGCGGGCGTGCCCGAGAGGGGAGGGGGGGCCGCCGCGCGGCGGAGACCGAGGAGAAGGCCGAGGAGGAGGCCGAGGAGGAGCTGAGTGGGGCGGCTTGTCTGCCGCGGTGTTTTTTCGTGCTGTTGATGGGATTGCTCGGGCTGTGGGCGGCGGTGGAGGTGCGCAATCGTTTGCGGCACCCTTCGCTGTTGCGGGCATCGGCGGGGCCGGGAGGGAGCGCGCTGGTATTCTATCAAAAGGGCCATGCGGCAGCCCGGGAAGCCTGGCTTTTCGATGAACCGCAAGGCAGCGCGGGACCGCCTCGCCTGTTGCAGCGGATCGATTGCCGCGCGCCCCTGAGCGAGCTCGGGGAGCTGCGCTGGACGGCGGATGGGCGCGCCATTTACGCGGCGGGGCGGAGCGCGGCGGGGCGCGGAGTGCCGGTGCTGCGCTGGATGGTGGAGTTCGCCGAGACCGGTTCGGGGCCGGCGGCGCTGGTGGTGTCGCGGGCGGATTTGGCCCTCGCCGGGCGCGCCTTTTTGCTTGAAGGGCCTGCAGCCATGGGGGCGCGCTGGCGCCGCCACGGAGGAGCGGGAGCGGTGGTGCTTTCTTGGTACGAAGTGGGCAAGCAGGGGCCGCATCTGTTTTCCTGGCAGACGACGCGCTGGGAGCAGGCCCTGCCCAACTAGGGCCGGGGCGGGCGCTTATTTGACCACGATGTTGACGAGCTTGCGGGGCACCACGATGACCTTGGCGATGGTGCCGGTGCCGATGCATTCGATGATTTTAGGGGAAGCTAGGGCGGCGGCTTTGATGTCGTCTTCCGAGGCGGATGTCGCTAGGGTGAGCTTGTCGCGGAGCTTGCCGTTGACCTGAATCACGATTTCGATTTCATCGACCACGAGGGCGCTGGGGTCCCACTGGGGCCAGGACTGGAGGCAGAGTTGGCGGGGCTCGAGTTGCGGGAAAGCGGCGCGGAGGCGGGCGTGCAGTTCTTCGGTGAGGTGGGGGGCGAAGGGGTTGAGGCAGAGGAGGAGTTGGGCGAACTCGTGGAGGGGGACGGTGGCGGCGGCGGTGAAGGCGTTGGTGCAGACCATCATTTGGGAGATGGCGGTGTTGAAGCTGAGGGCTTCGATGTCTTCGGTGACTTTTTTGATGGTTTGGTGGACGACGCGGCGGAGGACTTTGTCTTGGCAGGGCGCGGCGGTGATCTTGGCGCTGAGGACCCAGATGCCGGCTTGGTTTTCTTCGCAAGCGAGGCGCCAGACGCGGGCGAGGAAGCGGCTGACGCCTTCGACGCCCTTCATTTGCCAGGGTTTCACCTGATCGAGCGGGCCCATGAACATTTCGTAGAGGCGCAGGGCATCGGCACCATATTCGGCGACGACTTCGTCAGGGCTGACGACGTTGCCGAGGGACTTGGACATTTTTTGCCCGTCTTCGCCGAGGATGAGGCCTTGGTTGACGAGTTTTTGGAAGGGTTCCGGGGTGGAGAGATGCCCGAGGTCAAAGAGGACCTTGTGCCAGAAGCGGGCATAGAGCAGGTGAAGCACGGCGTGCTCAGTGCCGCCGACGTAGAGGTCAACCGCGCCGGGTTTGCCGCCACCGCCTAACCAATAGGCTTCGGCTTCCCGGCTGATGAAGCGCTCGGTGTTGGTGGGATCGCAGTAGCGCAAGTAATACCAGCACGAGCCGGCCCACTGCGGCATGGTGTTGGTTTCGCGCTGGGCGGTGTCGGAATAGCGGATCCAATCGGTGGCCTTGATGAGGGGGCCGCGGGGGTCGCCGGTGGGTTTGAAGTCCTCCATGACGGGCTGGAGGAGGGGGAGTTCGCTTTCGGGGATGGCGGCATGTTGACCGTTTTCCCAGATGATAGGGAAGGGCTCGCCCCAGTAGCGCTGGCGGGAGAAGAGCCAGTCGCGCAGCTTGAATTGAATGCGGCGCTTGCCGAGTTGCTGTCGCTCTAGCCAATCGATCATGGCGGATTTGGCGGCGGGGCTGGGGAGGCCGTCGAGGAAGCCGGAGTTGATGGCGAAGCCGGGCTCCACCAGAGGGGAAGCTAGGGTTTCGCTAGGGGTGGCGTCGCCGCTGCGGACGACTGGCCGGATGGGGAGGTGGAATTTTTCGGCGAAGGCGAAGTCGCGTTCGTCGTGGGCGGGTACGGCCATGATGGCACCGGTGCCGTAGCCCATCATGACGTAGTCGGCGATCCAGATGGGAATGGCCTCTTGGTTGACGGGATTGAGGGCGAAGGCACCGGTGGCGACGCCGGATTTGTCTTTGTTGAGGTCGCCGCGGTCCATGTCGGATTTGCTGGCGCAGGCCTGGACGTAGGCGGCGACGGCGGCCTGTTGTTCCGGGGAGGTGATGGTGGTCACCAGGGGGTGTTCGGGGGCTAACACCATGTAGGTGGCACCGAAGAGGGTATCGGGTCGGGTGGTGAAAACGGTGAGGGGCTGGCCTTGCACGGAGAAGACGACTTCGGCGCCTTCGCTGCGGCCGATCCAATTTTTCTGGAGGAGCTTGATGCCCTCGGGCCAGTCGAGGGGTTCGAGTTCGTCGATGAGGCGGGAGGCGTAGCTGGTGATGCGGAGCATCCACTGGCGGAGGGGGCGGCGCTCCACGGTGTGGCCTTTGGCTTTCCACTCCTCGATTTCTTCGTTAGCGAGAACGGTGCCGAGGTCGGGGGACCAGTTGACGGGGGCTTCGTGGACGAAGGCGAGGCGGACGGCGTCGATTTGGGAGCGGCTCCAGCCTTGGGCTTCGAGCTGGCTGACGGGCTGGGCTTTTTGGGTTTCCTGGCAGAAGTAGGAATGATAGAGCTGGAGGAAGATCCACTGGGTCCAGCGGAGGTAGGCGGGGTCGGTGGTATTGACTTCGCGGTCCCAGTCGTAGGAGAAGCCGAGGGCTTTGAGTTGGCGGCGGAAGTTGTCGATGTTGGCCTCGGTGGTGACGCGGGGGTGCTGGCCGGTTTTGATGGCGTATTGCTCGGCGGGGAGTCCGAAGGCGTCCCAGCCCATGGGGTGGAGGACGTTGCAGCCTTGCATGCGCTTGGCGCGGGCTAGGATATCGGTGGCGGTGTAGCCTTCGGGGTGGCCGACGTGGAGGCCCGCTCCGCTAGGGTAGGGGAACATGTCGAGCACGAAGTATTTCGGCTTGGAGGGGTCGAAGTCGGGATCGCCGGGGCCGGGGCTGCGGTAGGTTTTCTCGGCGTCCCAGCGCTGTTGCCAGAGGGGCTCAAAGGCATCGAAGGGGAAGGGCTTGCGGCGGTCGCTGCTCATAGGGGTCTGGAAAATCGGGATGGGAATGGGGCGGGAAGGTGGCGCGGTATTTTGAAAAAGAAACCCCTGACTGGGGCTGGGCGATGCTATGGTGGGAGATGCCGAAGGTGCCCCGCAGCGCGGTGATTGATGCGTGGAATGAGTTGAACGCCGCTGAGGACGAGCCCCTGGAAATCCAGGTGGCGCGGTTTCGCGCGGCGCAGCCGGTTTTGGCGGGGTTTCTCCAGGCGGCGGAGGAGCGCTTGGCGGAGCGGGACGACCGGGGTTTGGTGTTTTTTTATGGGATGTGGGCGTGGCTGGCCTTTCGCAAATGTGGCGGCGCTAAGCACGAGGTCACGGAGGAGCGACTCGAGGCCGCGTGGGATCAAAATGAGGACGAAATGGCGGCCTTGGCGGCGGCCGATGAGCGGGGCTGGCTGCACCAAGCGCGCGGTCTGACCCGGGACTATGCCCAGATGGCTTTGCTGGGGGCGATGACGGAGAGCTTGATGGATCCCGGCCTCACGGACCGGCCGCGCAGCGACGATCTCACGGGCCTCATCTTGCTGCACCTCAAGACGGCCATCGACGCCTTGGACGGCTGAAGCCTCAGGGAAACGTGAACAAGACTTTGCCGTCGCGGCCGGACTGGGCGGCGTGGTGCAGGGCGGCGCGATATTCCGTGATGGGGTAAGTGGCGGCGATCTGTTGGCGCAGTTGGCCGGAGGCGGCGAAGCGCGCTAGGTTTTGATAGAGCGCTTCGGTTTCTCCGGGAGCGAGAGTTGCTTGCCAGCGGCTCAGCCAGAAGCCGCGCAGGGTTAGGTTTTTGAAAATGAGCATGCTATTGGGCACCTTGAGGGCCTGGCGGCCCATCGCGCCATAGGTGACGTGGGTGCCGTCTGGTCCGAGGA
>CALQKQ020000210.1 GCA_943331195.2 Akkermansia muciniphila
AGTCGACGGTGACGTCGGGATAGCCTTTGGCTTTGTAGAGCTCGATGATGCTGTCCTTGGCCTTGGCGAGGCTGGCGTCGTCGACGGAGCCGCCGACCTTGAGTTCGACTTCTTGGCGCAGGCGGTCGGCGTTGAAGATGGTGTTGCCGGAAAACTCGATGTCGCCGAGTCCGGCGCGGGCTTCGACGGTAACGGTTAGCTTGACGCCGTTGGCCACGGGAGAAGTGGTGAATTGGACGTCGAGGAGGTCGCCGGTGTTGTAGAGCGCGCGGATGTCCTCTTCTTCTTTTTCCTTGCTGTACACTTCGCCCGTCTTGAGGCGCATGTTGGAAAGGATGCGTTCGCGGTCGACGGTGGCCTCGCCTTTGAAGCGGATGTCGACGGAGCGGACCACGGGGCCGGCGGCCGCGGCGGGGGCGGCTTCCTCAGGAGCCGGCGCGGTGTCGCTGGGGAGGGCCTGGGCGGAGAGGGCGGCGGGCCAGGCTAGGGCGCAGGCGATCGGTGCTAGGGAGAGCAGGAGCGGGCGAGGCGCAGCCGGGCGAGGGAGGAGGGCGGAGGGATTCATCGGGAAAAAGGTGACCGGCCGGGCCGGCGGGGAGGCATGTTGTTACGCTTTCCTTAGGGAAAGGGCTGGGGCGAGACTATCTTCAAGCCGGAAAAGCGCAACATTGGATTTGACGGCTCCCTCCGGGCGGAAGGGAGCGGCGGCGGGGAAGCGCCGCAGGCTAGGGCGCGCGCGGCTCAGCAGATTTCTAACACCTTAGCGACGACCTGCTCGGGGTAGGGGAGCTGGATTTTTTCCATGGGCATGGAGTAGATGGCGGGGGCGTCGATGGCGCTGATGCGCAGGACGGGGGCGTCGAGGTCGTCGAAGCATTTTTCCTGAATCATGCTGGCGATTTGGGCGCCGACGCCGCAGAAGGGCTTATTTTCTTCGACGTAGATGGCCTTGCTGGTTTTGCGGACGCTGTTGAGAATGGTTTCCTCATCGAGGGGGCGGATGCAGCGCAGGTCGACGACTTCGCAGTCAATGCCGTGGTCGGCGGCGAGGATTTCGGCGGCTTTGAGGCAGGTGATGACGGCGCGGCCGTGGGCGATGAGGGAGATGTCGGCACCGCTGCGTTTGATGTCGGCGACGCCCAAGGGGATGATGTATTCTTCCTCGGGGACTTCCCAAGATTCGCCGTAGAGCACGGTATTTTCCATGACATAGACGGGGTCGTTGTCGCGGATGGCGGCCTTCATGAGGCCTTTGGCGTCGTAGGCGGTGGCGGGGCAGACGACCTTGAGGCCGGGGGTGTTGGCGATGAAATTTTCGGGGGTGTGGCTGTGGGTGGCACCGACGTTGGTGCCGCCGTTGGCGGGCCCGCGGATCACGATGGGGCAATGGATTTTGCCGCCGCTCATGTAGCGGACGCTGGCGGCATTGTTGATCATTTGATCCCAGGCGACGTAGGCGAAGCTCCAAAACATCAGTTCCATGACCGGGCGCACCCCGAGCATGGAGGCTCCGATGCCCATGCCGATGAAGCCGGCTTCGGAAATTGGGGTGTCGACGACGCGTTTGTCGCCCCACTTTTTCCAAAGGCCTTCGGTGACTTTGTAGGCTCCGTTGTATTGGGCGACTTCCTCGCCCATGAGGACGACATTTTCATCGCGGGCCAGTTCTTCATCAAGGGCTTGGCGGATGGCTTCGCGGTAGGTAATGAGGGGCATGGGAGAGTTAGGAAAATCTGAAGGAGGCGGGAGGAGCAAAGGCGGACGGCCGGGACCATCGCCGCAATCTGAAAACTGAAAACTGAAAACTTTTCCGGGGCGCCGCGCGGCAGGCGTCAGGCTAAACCGCGATCGGCGACTTCGTCTTCGTCCAAACCGAGGTAGTGTCCGAGTTCGTGGAGGAAGGTGGTTTCGACCTCACTGGCGAAGCGCTCGCGGTCTTCCTCGGCCCACTCCCAGAGGCTATCGAGGAAGAGGAGGATGCGGGGGGCGTCGTCGGGGCCGGAGGGCTGGCCTTCGGTGCGGCTCAAGCCGAGGAATAAGCCCAAGAGGCCGTCGCCGTCGCTTTCGTCTTGCTCGGTTTCCCAGGCTTCGAGGGTGAGCAAGACGGTGGGGCATTCGGCGGCGGCGCGGCGCACCGGCTCGGGGAGGGCGCGCCGCACTTCCTCCACGGTGCGGGAGGCTAGGGAGGTGAGTTCGGCGAGGCGAGTTGGCTGCATGGGAGGGGGCGGCGCGGGGCGGCGCTCATTCCCAGAGGCGGCGCGCGTTGCGCAGTCCGTCTGCGGTAATGCGGCCCTGAGTTTGGCTGGCGAGGCGGTCGAGGTAGTTTTGCCAATGCAGGGGGCGCAGCGCGAGGACGGTTCCGGCGCTGCGGCGGCCCACGCTGGGATCGTGGATTTCCCAGCCGAAGGAGGAATGGCGGCGCCCGTAGTCGAGGCGGTGAATCCACGCGCCGCAGTCGTCTTTGCGCCAGAGCGCGGCGTCGTTGCCGGGGATTTCCGCCGCTTGGCGCCAGGCGCGCTCAATGACGTCGCGGTCGTAGCCGGCGGGGGACCAGTCAGTGGCATCCATGGAAAGGAGCTAGGAGGCGGGTTGGTCGCCTGACAGATAGTCCTGCCACGCTTGGGGCAGGGGCGCGGACTCGACGCTGCTGGCGAGGCGGCCTTCGTTGGCGGGTGCGAAGGTGGTGCTGGTGCCATAGACCATCAGGACGTCCTGGGAGCTGCCGCCGCGCAAGGCGTGAGCCACGCCTGCGGGAATGATGACTCCGGCGTTGTTCGCGCCCGGGAGGTCGTCGCCATAGAGGGTGAAGCGCATGGTGCGGCGGGGCAGGCCGGGGCGCTCGTCGACGAGCAACATTTCGACGATGCCTTGGAGGAAGAACATGGCGTCCCACTGTTCTTTGTCATAGGGGCGGAGGGCGACGTTTTCTGGTTCTTCGAGGAAGAGGCGGCGGAACCAAGCGTCTGGTGCGGTGCCTTCGGGGAGGTGGGGCGGGTGAATGTGAAATCCCTTGGCGGTGCCGGCAAACATGCGGGCGGCGGCCCACTGGCGGGGCCACATCCCGATGCTGGCGAGCGGTCCCTCGGTGCCTCGGGCGAATTCGCCAAAAAAGCCGCGCTGTGGTTGCGCATAAATCTTGCGGGGGAAGAGCACGACGCCGGGAATCCAAGCCTCCTCCAGGCCGACGGGGATGGCGCTGCCGCTGATTTCGCGGGCTTCGACCCCGCTGGTGGCGAGGCGCTCCGCTAGGCTAGCTTGGGCGTAGCTGCGGATTTCCAATTGGCGGCGCGCGTCCGGGGAGATGCCTTTCCAGAATTCGTCTTGATGCATGGGATCGAGGTGGATGAAAGCCCCCATGGTGAACCCAGGAGGTGGGGAACGCAAGCCGGGCGCAGTCAGCGCGGCGGGGGCGGCGCCAAGGGTAAGGCCGAGGCGCGCGGAATGCCTTTGGGCAAGGCTTCCGGCTGGGGAACCCCATTTTCCGGCGAGTCCTTGGGGAGGGCCTCGTCGCGGCAAAGGACCCCTTCGGTGGTGAACTCTTGCAGCCCATCAAAATGGGTGTCGGCATCGCGATCCTCCAGAATTTTCCAGAGTACCCCCTCGCGGTAGACCCGCCGCCGCACCACCGGGCCCTTTCCGCTGCGGCGCAGATCGACATAAAACGGCTCGTTGTAGCCGTCGAAGGTGGTGCGCTCATCCATGGTGCCATCGCGGTCCAGGTCGCGGTCGCGGTAGATCAGTTGGCCGCGCTGCCAAATCCAGCGCAGGTCCATTTTCCCGTCGAAGTCGCGGTCTTCGAGCATGGAGAGTTGGGCTCCGCCGGGGGTGTATTCGCGGATGGTATCGATGTCGCCGTCCCAGTTGAGGTCTTCGCGCACGAGGATGTTTTCGGGAATGTCACCGCTGGCTGCGGCTGGGGTGAGCTTGCCGCGCATGGCTTGGCGCACCACCCAGAAGAGGCCCAGGGCGCTGCAGGCGACGGCGATGAAAATAATCGGCAGGCTGCTCTTTTGGCGGGGTCTGGGGCCGATCTGGCGGCGCATCGGGCGGCGCGACGGTGGCTCCGCCGGAGCTTGCGGGGTGCCTGCGGTCTCCGAGGGCGGCATTTTGAGGAGGAGGCGAGCGGCGGCGGCGGCTTGTTCTAGGGGCACCGTTAGGGAGCAGCCTCCCGAGATCCGCTTGCCGCTGCCGGGCGGGGTATAGAAATGCTCTTCGATGCGCGCTTCGATGGCGTGGTCGGCCAGGGAGGACTGGGCTTGGGTGGCATCTTCCCGCCGCGCATAGGTGCGGAGGGTGCGCCGGGCCAAGGCAGGGGAGGGAGGGTCCATCGGTTTGAGGGCGGCGCCAGGCGACGACCTTACAAAATCGCCGTCCCGGTGCCATTTTACAAGCCGATCCCTCGGGGAAATGCGCCATCAGCCGCGTTTCAGCCAGCGCGCGGCGGCGAGGTAGAGCACGGCGGGGACGGCGGCGCTCAAGGCCAAAGCGAGCCCGGGCCGGTCGGTGCCACTGGCACCGATGGCGGCGAACATCAGGGCCATGGGGAGGCAGCCGCAGAGCAAGGCAGTATAAAAGCGGCGGCGCGGCATCCCGGTGAGCCCGGCCATGCAGGAAGTCATCTCCGGCAGCAGGGGCATCCAGCGGGAAAGGGCCACCAGCCAACCGCCGGTGCCCCCCGCGAAGAGGCGCGCCGCTCGCGCCCGGTCCTCCGCTCCGAGCAGGCGATCGGCGGCCTGCTGGCCGAAGCGGCGGCAGCCTTCATAGGCGATGGTGCCGCAGAGCAAAGAGCCCGCCGCGCCCACCGCGCCGCCTCCCAGCGTCCCGTACAGATAGCCCAGGGCGCTGATCACGCTAGTGGCGGGGACGGGCAGCACCAGGTCCGCGACGAGCAGGCCGAGGCCCGCCAGCCAGCCCCAGGTCGGCCCGTGGGCCCCGAGCCAGGAGCGGGCCCCGGCATCCCCAAAGCTGGCCATGAATCCTTCCCCCAGCAGGAAGAAAGGGATCAGCACGAGTGCCGCTAACCCCAGCAATAAAATAAGCAGTCTCACCCCCTATTGACCCACTGCCTTCCTTCAGCGTCAAACGGGGAACCGTCCGCCACCGCATCCCCTTTGCCCTAAAGGCCAATGGATGCGCACACGCTATCTGCTACGCGCCTGCCACCAGTCGCACAATGCGGGCTACGCGCATGCGGCGCGGCCGGACTCTTTTTTTTGGAAAAACAAGGGCTGCGGCAAAGGCCGTAAGCGCGAAACGCCTCGCAACGAGCGGGGGCCAAGCTCGGCGCGGCACCCTGCTGGCTCGCTGCGGCAAGGGCGGCGGGGCGGCGGCACTAAGAAAACCATTTTTTAATTGGCGGTTCTCGTATTCTGTGAAAACGGCGCTTCCGCCCCGCTCTGCGAGAGCCCTCTCCGTAACATTCCAACAGGTCTGGGCGGCGCGCGGCGCGGTGCAGATGAGTCAGGCGGAATCAAGAAGCGAATGGAAGAGCAAGTTAGGCATGCCGAATTTCCTTGATTATTCACCGTTGACATAAAACGGTTTAATTGATTATGTCGGCCATTCCTGAGGTTTTTCTCTTTCTTAGATCCGAAATCCAAAGGCGATTACCAAAGCAACACTACCAACCCCAACACGCACCCTGATGAAATCCGACCTGATTGACCGCCGCATTAGCGACCTTGAGCATGAACTCGTGAAATTGCGCCAACGTAAAGTCGCCCAACTGCGCGATGAGCTCAGCCAGTTAGAATCCGAATTGAGCGGAACTCGTTCTAGCAGAGCTTCCAAGGGCTGGGCCGCCGACTTGGCGCCTGACTCCGCCGCCGCCGGCACCGCCACCAGCGACGCGCTCCCCCCGCTGCGCCGCCGTTCGGGTGGCCGCAGCAAGCGCATTTCGGAGGAAGAATTGATCGAGCGCCTCGGCCGCGTCGTCGCTGAGGCCGGTTCCGAAGGGATCTCCGCCCGCGCCGCCGCCCAACAAGCCGGCGTCTTGTATCTCCGCGCCAACAAGGTCATGGCCGACGCCTTCAATAAGCAGGGCAGCGGCAAGTGGACCCGCTACACTTCCAAATAAACCCTCGCCAGGCGGCCCCGCTTTCCCTGAGGGAAGCCCGGGCCGCTCATGCACCGGAGGAGGTCGCTCGCGGCCTCCTCCTTTTTTGTTGCCGCGCCGCGCCCTGCTCAAGGAGGCGAGCCGCTTCCCAAGAGAGCGGCCCGGTCGGCCTCGGTCAGATGTGGATCCTCCTGCACCCAGCGCACCGCCTCGGTAACGGATTTTTTATACCACGTTTGCAGGGTCGCTTTGAGCGATTTCTGCCGCTGGGGCTCGTCGCCCAAGCTGGCACCCCAGAGGGCGGCGGCCTCGGGGTCGGCCTGGCGGATTTTGTCCGCCAAGGCGGCCGCCCCGGCATCGCGCTCGGGCCCTAGGGCTTGCTGCGCTAACCAAGTTGAGGCCGCCTGCTGGTCGTCGGCCGCCCAGTTGCCGATGAGCTCTCCCACGGCGGCCTGGCGTCCCGAGCCGCTCGCTTGCTGGTCGAGGAAGGTGGCGGCTTCGCTCCACGGCCCCCCGTTTTTCCAGGCCTCCATCAGAACTGGCAGGGCTTCCTGCTGCAGCGGGGCGCTCAGCCCGGCGACGGCCTC
>CALQKQ020000211.1 GCA_943331195.2 Akkermansia muciniphila
GGACGCCGGATTTGGCAGGCGAGCTCGGGTTTGCCTACTGGGAACTGGACGGGGTGCGCCAAGCCGATGCCTGGGGCGTGGCCCGGTCGCAACTCCGTTTTGTGATGCGCGGCGGAAACCGCGAGGCGGTCGCTTATCTGTTAAATGGCGACAGCGACAGCGACGGGGTGCCAGATGCCTATGAGGCGTATTATTTGGGTACGCTGGGAGAGGGGGCGGAATCGGATAGGGATGGCGACGGGCTGAGCCTGCTGGCGGAAGCTCAGGCGGGGACCTCAGCGGCACTGGGCAACCGTTTGCAAGAGGGCGGCGTGGCAGTGGCGGCTTCGGCCCTGGTGGAGGTGACGGCTTACGCGAGTTACACCTTGCGCAGCGTGCCTGAGGGCGCGGTGGAGGAGCGTGCCGCGGTGGCTCCGGGCACGGAAGTGATCAGCCCGGATCTGGCGGGCAACCCGGCTTTTGGCTACTGGACCTTGGACGGGGTGCGCCAAGCGGATGCCTGGGGGGTGGCTTTGACGCAGATCAATTTTACCATGGGCACGGTGCCGCGGGAAGCGGTGGCCTATCTGTTTTCTGACGACGGCGACGCCGATGGGGTCGCCGATGTGATGGAGTATTATTATTTTGGGACGCGGTCCCCGGCGGCGGAATCCGACGCGGACGGGGATGGGTTATCGCTGCTCGCGGAAGTTGGGGCGGGAACGTCTCCGCTTTACGGGAACCGGGCCCAGGAAGGTGGCGTGGCCTCGGCTGATTCTGGCATGGTTTCGCATATCGCTACGTATGCGGCGGGCTACACGCTGCGCAGCTTACCTGCGGGCGCGGTTGAGCAAAGCGCGATGGCTCCCCCGGGGACGGCGATCACTACGCCGGATTTTAGCGGGGATGCCTCGTTTGGTTATTGGATGCTGGATGGGGAGCGGCAGGAGGATGCCTGGGGCGTGGCTCGGGGGCAGTTGCGTTTCACGATGGCGGGAGCGGCGCGGGAGGCGGTGGCCTATTTCTTTAGCGGCGACAGCGATGGAGATGGGGTGGCCGATGCCTACGAGCACTACTACTTGGGAAGCCTCGCTGCCGGCGCGGATGCCGACAGCGATGGCGACGGACGGCCTTTGCTGGCGGAAGCGGCGGCAGGCAGTTCTGCGGTCCTGCGGGATCGCCTGCAGGAGGGCGGCATCGCCTCGGGAGATAGCGTTCTGCTGACTAACCTGGCCTCCTACGCCAGCTATGCGCTGCGCAGCCTGCCCACTGGCGCGGTGGACCAGGGCGGGCCGGTGGCTTCGGGCACGCGGATTATCAGTCCGGATTTTTCCGGGGATCCTACTTTTGGCTTTTGGATGCTAGATGGGCTGCGGCAGGCGGACGCCTGGGGAGTGGCTCAGGGGCAAATCAGCTTTGTGGTGGGCGCGGCGAATCGAGAGGCGGTGGCCTACTTTTTTGTCGGTGACAGCGACGGCGACGGCCTGGCGGACGCCTATGAGCAATACCATTTGGGCAGTCTCAGCGAAGCAGCGGATGCTGACAGTGACGGCGATGGACGCTCCCTGCTGGCGGAGGCGGCTGCGGGAACCTCGCCGCGCTTGGGCAATCGTTTCCAGGAGGGAGGGATCGCCAGGACGGGAAGCGGCCTCATCGCGGTGAACCTGATCGGAACCTACTATCATTACGCCTTGAGCAGCCAGCCTGCGGGCGCGGTCGATGCGACGGGGCTGGTCTTGGAGGGGACAGAGATTACCACGCCGAACTTGGTCGCGGGGACTTTTGGTTATTGGACTTTGGATGGGGTGGCGCAGCGCGAGGCCTCGGGGGCAGCTTTGCGGCAGATTTCCTTTGTGGTGGAAGGGGCGGACCGGCAGGCGGTGGCGCATTTTTTTGAGGGGGACAGCGATGGGGACGGGCTGGCGGATTGTTTTGAATACTATTACTTGGGGAGTCTGGATGGCGGGGCGGCGGCGGATGGGGATGGCGACGGGCTGACGGCTTTGCAGGAATATGCCTTTGGCACAAATCCCTTGGTGCGCTCTAGCGCGGCGCTGCGCTGGAGCGGTGGGGCCTTGTTGGAGCGAGGGATGCCGACGCCCTTCATTGACTTGACGCCGGGGCGGACGGCTTATCGGGCGGTGTTTGCGCGCCGCCGGGACTATGTGGCGGCGGGGTTGGTTTACCGCGTGGAGTTCAGCAGCAATCTGGTGAGTTGGCAGACGTCCACGGCCACGCCTAGCGTGCTGGCAGACGATGGGGAAATACAGGCGGTGGCGGTGCCCTATCCCTTTTTTGTGGGAGGCAAGAAAGCGGCCTATTTTCGGGTCCGGGTGCAGCCTCAATGAGGCTGGCCCGGGCGCGGAATTGGCGTTAGGGGACGCGCTTGAGATAGAGGTAGTCGATGCCGGCCATGTAGGCCTTGGCGGCCTGGGGGTTGGCGCCGGTGATTTCGAGGGTGAGGCGGTGATCTCCGGCGGGGAGATCGGCTTTGGTGAGGGTAAGGACGGGGCTGTGGATGACGCCGGCGCCGGGGGGGCTGAAGCCGTCGAAGGTGGTGGCGAGGGGTTTGCCGTCGAGGCGGAAGCTGAGTTGGGCGTAGTCGGGGGCTTGGGTGAGGACGATTTGGATTTCGTAGGTGCCGGGACTGGCGACGGGGAGGGTGAGGTCGAGGCGGTCGCCGGGTTTGGCTTCGGTCCACCAGAGTTGGGCGCCGCCGCTCCAGTTCCAATTGCCGCGCACGTAGTGTTCCATGGGTTGGGGGGCGAGGAGGCCGCCGCTGGCGGTGGCGGCGAGGCCTTCGCCTTCGAGGGCGCCGGGGATGCGGTTGGCGACGGCGAATTTTTCGGCGCCGGGTTCGCCGGGGAGGGGGACTTGGGAAGGGGAGGCGAGGTAGCCGATTAAATCGCGCTGTTGTTCTGGGGTAAAGGCGGTGAGTTGGCCGGGGGGCATCATGGAGAAGCCGGGGGTTTCGTGCTGGGCGATGTCCTTGCGGGAGAGGGTTTCGGTGGCCGTTAGGGTTTGGACGGTGAGGGCGGCGTCGGTTTGTTCGCGGAGCATTCCGGCGACGCTGCGGCCGTCCTTGAGGGTGATGAGGTGGAGTTCGTAGTCCCTGCCGATGAGGGCGTTAGGATTGACGATATTTTCGAGGAGGTAGTCGAGGTCGGCGCGGTTGGAGCCGGTGAGTTCGGGGCCGAGTTTGGCGCCTTGTCCGAAGAGGGTGTGGCAGGTGCCGCAGGTGCTGTTGTAGAGGAGGCGGCCGTTAGGGAGGTTAGCGGTGCTGAGGAAGCCGGGGGTGAGGACGGTTTTGAGCTTGGCGATTTCGGCGGTGGTGTCGGCGGCGGTGGCGGCGATGGCACCCCAGGCGGAAGTGAGTTTGGCGGTGAGGTCGGGGAGGTTGAAATTGGCGATTTGGCGGGCGGAGAACGAGGTGAGGTCGGCGCGGGGGACGGATTGGGCGGCGATGGCGTCGAGGAGGAGGCTAGCCCAATCGGCGCGGGCGGCTAGGGTGGCGATGGTGGCGGGTTTTTCGGCGGCGGAGAGGTTGGGGTATTGCGCGAGGATGGCGGCGGCGGCGGTGGCTTGGTCGGAGGGGGTGGCGCTGAGGCTAGGGAGGGCGCGGATGGCGGCGAGGCGCATGATGGGATCGGCGAGGAGGGCGATGAGGAGGGCGGGGGCTTCGCGGTCTTGGCCTTGAATGAGGGTTTGCAGGGCGCGCTGGCGTCGCTCGGCGGGAGCTTGGGGGTCGCGGAGGAGTTGGCGGAGGCGGGGGAAGGCGCGGCGGTCGCCGAAGGCCACGGCGAGGGACTCGCGGCGGTCGAGGATTTCGGTGGCTAGGGGTTTGGCGTCGGCGCTGCGCAGCAGGAGGTCGTCAATGTTAGCGTAGGCGGCATCCCAGCCATCGGGGGCGGGGGAGCCGTCGCGGCCGCGCCAGCCTTCCAGGGCGGCGTTGAGGAGGGAGAGGGCGCCGCTGCTGGTTTTTTCGCTAGCGAGGGCTTGGAGGAGGTGGGGGACGCCGCCTTCGAGGGCGGCGGTGCGGCGGGCGATGTTTTGGGCGACGAGGGGGATTTTGCAGCGCGCGGCGAGGGCGAGGGCGCGGGGGGGATCGGAGGGGACGAGGGGTTCGACGGCGAACCAGAGCATTTGGGGGAGGTTGTGGTCGGCGGCATCTTCGGCGTGTTGGAGCAGGGCTTCGGCGGGCTCCCAGCGCTGGGCGAGGGGGAGGCGCGGCAAGGCCGAGGCTAGGGCGAGGCGGACGGTGGGGTCGGCGGCGGCCTGGAGGGCGCGGGGGAGTCCGCTGGTGGGAGGGGTCCCGTCGGCGGGCCAGGAGGCGGGGTTTCCTAACTGCAGGCGCAGGGCGGTGGCGACGGCGGCGGGGTCGCTACTGGTGAGGAAGCGGTCGAAGGTGGTGGCGGGAGCGCCGGTGGCGGCGAGGCCGAGCAGGGCGGAGACCTTTTGGGCGGTTGGGGTGTTGGGGTTTTCCGCGAGGGCGATGAGGGCGGAGGTGTCGAAGGCGGCGGCGGGACCGCCGGCGTGGACGCGTTCGGCGATGAGGCGGCGGGCGGTGCGGGCGAACCAGCCGTTAGGAGCGGACTGCAGCGCTAACAATTCGGCATTGGATTGGGCGGCGACATTGCCTTTCCAGGGTTTGAAGGTGGCGTCGAATTTGATGCGGTAGATGCGGCCGTTGCCGCGGTCCCAGACGAGGGGGTCGGTTTTGTGGCATTTTTGGGGGTCGTACCAATCGATGAAATAGATGGCGCCATCGGGGCCGACTTTGAGAGAGACGCCGCTGAACCAGGGGTCGTTGGCTTTGAAGAAATCGGGGAGGTGCTTGGCGACGTAGCCGGAGCCTTGGGGGACGAGGTTCTCTTGGTTGATGCCGCGGCCGTGGACGTTGAAGAAGAGGGGACGGCCGCGGTATTCGGGGGGGAAGTTGTCGCCGTTGTAGAGGAGGAGGCCGCAGTGGGCGTGGCCGCCGCCGAGGGCATCGGACTTGCCGTTGCCGGCGTGAGGGTTGTCGCCGAGGTAGTGTTGGTGGTCGGCGATGGTTTCGATGTTGCTATAGATATAGGGATTGAAGTGGCCGAGGGGGTTGCTTTGGCGGAGGTAGTAGCCGCCTTGGATGATGTTCCAGAAGTGGGGGATGACGCAGGCTTCGCTGAACCAATCGCCGCGTTCGTTGTAGTCGAAGCCCCAGGAATTGGAGGTGCCGTGGGCGAAGACTTCGAAGGATTTGCGGGTGGGGTGGAAGCGCCAGTAGGCGCAGTTGAGGGGGGTGCGCAGCTTGTCGGGGGTGCCAGGGGGGCCGACCTTGCTGTGGGTGAAGACGCCGTGGCAGCCATAGAGCCAGCCGTCGGGGCCCCAGATGAAGCTGTTGAGGGTTTCGTGGGTGTCTTGCCAGCCGAAGCCGTCTAACAGGATGGTGGGGGCGGCGTCGGGTTGGTCGTCGCCGTCGGCGTCGGGCACGTGGAGCAGATAGGGTGCGGCGCCGAGGTAGACGCCGCCGTAGCCGACCTCGATACCGCTAACAAGATTTAGGTGTTCGATGAAGACCTTGCGGGTTTCGAAGCTGCCGTTGCCGTCTTGGTCTTCGAAGATGAGGACGCGGTCTTGGCCGTTGAAGAGGTCTTTGGTTTGGGCGGGGTCGGGTTGGCTGAGGTCGCCGCTGGAGGGGTTGCGGGCGGGCGGAGGATTGCCGGCGCGCTGGGGGTAGGTGTTGCCCTCGACGACCCAGAGGCGGCCGCGGGCGTCAAAGGTGCAGGCGACGGGTTGGGCGATGGCGGGTTCGGCGGCGATGAGGTCGACGCTGAAGCCTGCGGGGACGGTCATTTTGCGGAGGGCCTCCTGGGGGCTGAGGCCGCGGTAATCTTGGGCGGCGGCGGGAAGCAGCAGGGCGAGGGAAAGGAGGAGAGGACGGGACATGGTTGGCGAGGTAGGGAGAAACGCGGGGCGGCGGGGAATCCTTGCGCGGAAGCGAGGTCTGCGAAGGGGGGGCGGTTGGTGGGACGGGGCTGTTGGGTGACGTTATTGATGCGCGGTGCGGCGGGGCAGGAGACTTTTTTGAAGGAATGGAAGGCGAAAATTTTGCTGTTATCTGGTTTTGAGGTCAAAAATAGGTGTGCTCAACATAAGTTGAGATGACTTAAGTCAAAAAAGACACTGTCTTTTTGTTCACTCTAGGACATTTGCCGCGATGGAGGGGCCTGTGAAAGGTGGTGGGGTCCGGGCAGTTCCCCACTGGGAGAAAACTGGCCTTTATTTTCTTCGGCTTCTTTGAGTGCTATCCATCTATAAAATCATGCCTTTTGGATTTCTATTAAATGTGTTTCGGCTGGCGACTAGTCCTTGGAGCTTTTCTGCGGAAGGAGGCCGAGGCATTCGCTCGGGTATCTTTCTGGTGGGGTTGGTGGGGCTGATCGGCTGGGGGGGCGACGTGCGAGCTGATGAAGTGGAGGCCGCGCCGATTTTTGTGGAGCAGCCGGCTGCGGCGACGACTCTAGCTACGGGCAACGCGGTGACCTTGAGTGCGCTGGTCACGGGCAACCCGCCGCCTACTTTGCAGTGGTATGTGGGGGCATCGGGAGTGGTCACTAGCCCCATCGAAGGGGCCGTGGCGGGGGAATATACGACGCCGGTGCTGAC
>CALQKQ020000212.1 GCA_943331195.2 Akkermansia muciniphila
ACGACGACCTCGGCCGCGTCCGCCTCGATCCCAGCTACGCCCCCTGGCTCGCCGGCCCCGACAACTGGCTCGGCAACGACGCCGTCGCCTCCGCCCCACCCGCCCCTGACCAACCCTGGCACATCTCCTCCCCCCTCGCCGGCACCACCCTCCTCCTCGACCCCGACCTCCCCCACGGCGGCAGCCACCTCACCCTCCAGGCCACCCCACCTCAGCCTAACCTCCAGTGGTCCTCCCCCACCCTCGACATCCAAGACCACACCGCCCTCCTCACTCCCGGCCGCCACGAAATCCTCGCCCGCGATCCCGCCACCGGCACCACCCGCACCACCTGGCTCCACGTCCAACGCTTCTAGCCAAGCCACCCCTCAACCCGGCGCCGCAAATCCTCCTAACTCCCTCCCGCAAAACCACAGCATCCGCGGCAAGTGAAACGGCCCCTTGAATTGATTCCCCTTAGCCGGCTGCGCCACGCTCCCATCCCGGTGCAAGTAGCCATACCACTCCCCGTGCTCCGGATCGGGAAAATGCCCAAAACTCCACTCGTGCACCTGCTGGTGCATCGCCGCATAGCGCTCCTCGCCCGTCAATTTCCATGCTAGCAAAGTAGCAATCACCGCCTCGCAGTGCGGCCACCAAAACTTCATGTCCTGCCAGTATTCCTGCACCGGCAAACCCCGCACATCCGCAAAATACAAAATCCCCCCGTGCTCCCGGTCCCAGCCCCGCTCCCACATCCCATCCAAAATAGCTAGCCCTAGCCGAATATACTCCTGGTTCCCCCGCTGCCGCCCCTCCTCCATGATAAACCACGCGCACTCCATGGCGTGCCCCGGATTCAGCGTCCGCCCCTCCGCGTGATCCATCATCCCCCCATCCAGACCCACCACCTCCATCAGCGCCGCATGCTCCCGCTTGAAAAAATCCCGCTCAATTTCGCCGATCCACTCCCCAATCCACTCGCTCAGCGATTTTCCCAACACCACCTCATCCCCCAAGGCCGCCCGCAATTCCTGCGCCGTGACCATGCCAATCATCAGCGGCGCCAAACCCTTAGTCGGCCGCGTCGACTCAAACTTCGGCGGCATCACCCCCGGCTCAAAGGAATGCCGCAGGTACATCTCCAACGCCGCCCACGCCTCCCCCGCACTATCCCCGCCCACCCGCGCATAGGCCGCATACGAAATCGCCGCAAACGCCTCGCTGTAAACATAGCGCCGCATCCGCAAGGGCTGCCCCTCCCGCGTCACCGTAAACCACATCTTCCCCCCAGGCCCATGGCCGTGCCGACGCGAAAAATCCACACAAGAACGCGCCGCCTCTAACCACTCCGGCCTCGCCTCCACCGAGTGATAGAGCGTCGCCCACATCCACCCCGCCCGACCCTGAAACCACAGGCTCTTGTCGCTGTCCATCAAGGAACCATCGCGGTTCAGCGAAGTGAGAATCCCCCCGTGCACCGGGTCCATCCCGTGCCGCAACCAAAACGGCATGACGTCGTCCAACAGCGCCCCACCGTAGGTCGCCGCCAGCTTCTCCCGGCCCGCCGCACTCAGAAGCAAACTCATGGCGCGGTGGGCTCGATCCAATCCGCCGCGATCCGCGCAAAAACGATCCGCTGGTAGTTGTCCGCCTCAAACAAACACCCCAGCGAACCATCCGCCAATCCCGTCAGGACGCTATAAGCAAAGGCCCCCGGATAAAGCACCCGCTTCACCGGCCACGTCTTCCCCTCATCGCTGCTCAGCCATAGCGTACCCCGGGCGCGCTGCTTCGAGTCCGGCCCGCTGTGCAACAAGCGCCCCAGCCGCCCGCCCTCCGCAAACGTATGCCGAAAGATCGACGCCATGCAGCTAGGATCCGTCACCTCCGCCATTTCCGCCACCGGCGACCAACTCCGCCCCCCATCCTGACTCACCGAGGTCCGCCGCACCTTAGCCCCGGCAAACTGCCGACTATCCAACATCACCGAGCCATCCGACAATTCCGCAAATTGCACCTCATTGATCTGGCTCCGCTCGCCCCCCTTCCCATCCGGCACCAGCGCCCCCGGCACATCCTCACCATACGTCCAGCTTTTCCCCCCATCGTCGCTAAACACCGCATAGTTTTGCCAGCGCCCAAACGGCCCCTCGTTAAACGGAATCAAAAGCCGATTCCGATGCGCCCCCCGACTCAGCTGAATCCCCATCCCCGGTCCGCTCGCAATCGTCGTCGCTCGAGTCGGCCGCTTCGTGCTCGTCGTCAAATCCTGCGGACCCGTCCACGTCAATCCATCGTCCTCCGATGTCAGCACCAAGTTCCGGTAAACCCCCGGCCCTTCATAGCCCGTCGCCGTCTCCCCGCTCTGTTCCTTCAAGTGCGCCGGAATCCGCTGATACCACAAAAAAATCCGCCCGCTCTCCCGCTCCTGCACCACCGTGGGATTGTTCAGCGAGTTCGCCCCATCATCCTGCAGCACCCGCAGCGCACTCCAACTCCGCCCCCCATCGCTGCTCCGCTTCATCACGATATCATTCTCCGCCTGGTCCGCCGCCCGCACCCGACCTTCCGCAAAAGCTAGCACCGTGCCCGCCTTCGTCGTCACCACCGCAGGAATGCGGATCGAGGCATAGCCCTCCGTACCCGAGCGGAACACCTCCACCAATTCCGGCTCCCCCGCCGCCGCCACCGAGACCGCTCCTAAAAATAAGCACCAGTTTTTGATCATAAAAAAAGTTTCGATTGTTGTTATTGAATCCACTCAAAAAAGCCCATCTCCTCCAAATCGCCCCGCAGCGCCGCGATCTGACCCGCCCCCAGCGCCGCGTGAGGCAGCCGCGGCGGACCCACCGGCACCCCCAACAGACCCATCAGCGCCTTGGCCGCCCCCACGTAGCCATAGCCCGCCAACACCTGAATCAAGCGCACCCCCCGAAATTGCTCCAAGCGAGCCCGCTCCCAGTCGCCCGCCGCAAAGGCCTCCATCAGGCGCCGGTAGACCGGAGCCGCAAAGTTAAACCCACTCCCCACCGCCCCCCGCGCCCCCATCGCCAGCGCCCCCAAAAGATGCTCGTCCACCCCAAACGGAAGATCCCACCGCCCCTCATCCGCCGCCAAACATAGTTGATAGGACATCAAATCCGGATTGGTGAACTTCAGCCCCGCCAAGGTCCCCACCCGGTCCCGCGCCCGCTCCAAAAAGGCCGCCATAGAAAACGCCACCCCCGTCAGCGCCGGGATATCATAAAAATAAAACGGCGTCTCCGGTGCCGCCGCCGCAATCTCGGCGCAGCTCGCAATCAACAAATCCATGGTCTGCGGCTTGAAATACGACGGCGCCATCGCCGCAATCGCCACCGCCCCCAAGCGCTCCGCCTGCGCCGCCAACACCCGAGCATCCGCCAGGCAATTCGACCCCACATGGACCACCACCCGCAGCTCCCCCGCCACCTCCGCCCAGCGCTCCCCCAACGCCAAGCGCTCCGCCAGCGTCAAACTGTGGCTCTCCCCCGTGCTTCCCCCAATGAATACCGTCTCCACCCCCTGCTGCTTTAAATAGGCCGCTTGCGGCGCCACCGCCGCCACATCCAGAGATCCGTCAGGGTGAAAAGGAGTGTGCGTCGCGGCCACCAGGCCGTGGAGGGGAGTCTTTGTTAGCATAAATTCAAGAGGCATCGTCTGCGCTATAGCGAGGTTGAATCAAAAGCACCAGCAGCACCGAAACCGCCGCCACACTGGCAAAAACACTGAAAATCCCCACCAGCGGCACCTGCCGATCCCGCAGCACCCCAAACCCAAAGTCCGCCAGCCCACCCGCACTGATGCTCACCAAATTCATCAGCCCATAGGCCGTCGCCCGCAGCGGCGGAAGCGCGATCTGACAGAGTATCGGCATGTTGTTCGCATCAAAGAACCCCCAGCCCAGCCCAAACAACATCAAAAACGCCACCGCCACCCACAGCTGCCCCGTCGCCGGTGCCAACCCCACCCCATACAGCGCCGGAATGATCATCCCCATCCCCAGCGCACTCACATAAATCCGCCCCCGGGCCGTCCGCCGCATCCAGCGGTCCGCTAACCAACCCCCACCCAACGCCCCCACCATCGCCGCCACTTGCCAATAAAGCGTCGCCGAGACCCCCGCCTGACCCTGCCCCAAATGAAACTCCGCTTTCAAAATCGCCGGCATCCAGTCCCGCACCACCCACCCCGCCAGCGCCGGCAAGGTAAAATAAAACACCAGCAGCACAAAAGATCGATTCTCCCCTAACTCCCGCAGCGCCCCCAGCGGCGACCGCGCCACCCGCTCTCCCTCCCGCGGCACATCCCGCAACCACGCCAACAGCGGCACCGCATACAGCATCCCCGCCAGCCCACATACATCAAAAGCCCACCGCCACCCCAGCGAAGGCGCATCCGCCGCATACCCGCCAAATCCCCCCACGATCACCCCCGCATAAATCCCCATCTGGTGAAATCCCACCGCCCGCGACCGCGTCGCCCCGCGGTGATAGTCCGCAATCAGCGCCAGCGCCGCCGGAATATAGAAGGCCTCACTCAAGCCCATCATGGAGCGCGCCCACAACAATTCATCGTAACTCTGCACATGCCCCGTCCACCACGTCACCGCCGACCACCCAAACAAACTCCCGCAGATCGTATAGCGCCGCCCAAAGCGATCAGCTAGATAGCCTCCCACCGGGCTCATCACGGCATAGACCCATTTAAACTGCCCCAACATGCGTCCCCAGTTGGCTTCGCTCCCAATGTCCCCCACCCCTGCCATCACCGAAAATTTCATCGAGGCCAACATCTGCCGGTCCAGGTAGTTCAGCAGCGCCACCGGCACTAATAACATCACCACCAACCAAGCCCCCGGCAACGCGCCGGAAGACCCTGGAATGTGCCGCGCCCCCGCCCTCATGGTTTCCCTTTCTCCTCTCCAGCTAAAATCGAAAGCGTCCACACCTCCGCCGAACGCACCCCCGGCCGCACCTCGCCGCTCGGAAACACAAACCGCCCCTCCCACCACACACAGGGCACCGTGGCCCGCGGCGCCGCCACCCCGCCCGCCTCCCTCCACTGGTCCGCCGCAAAATCATAACGCAGGCTGTTAGGCGGGAAGCCAGGGTGCTGCGACGGCGGCAGCCCAGCCGCCCGCGATCCATCGTCCCCTCCCAGCAAAAAGGCCGCCGGCCGAGCCAACTCCCCTGGAGCCCACCGCACCAAGGCCACCGGCGCGGGCGACGGTGCCGCCACACAGGCATGGGGAAGATCCGCTAGGCGCTGCCACCCGTCCGCCGCGCGGTAGCGCCAGGCCTCCCGCAACGGCCGCCGCCGCACCTTGCCCTCCCGCAACTCCAGCGCCGCCCCCCCAAACAGATAAAAGGCCTCCCCCTGCGCCGCCCCCACCGACAACAGCCGCGCCTCCGCCGGCAGCGGCGGCAACTCCCGCCACCGGCGCCCCCCCACCTCCGCCACACAAGCAAACGCGCGATTCGACGCCGCCTGCTCCCCAGGCTCCATGCTGCCGCCCGCCACGTACACCGTGCCCGCCTCATCCACCGCCCCCGCAGCATTGGCTAGGGGAATCGGCAGCGTCGGCGGAACGTCCTCTCCCGCCTGCAATTTGCCATCCTTCCAGGTTAGGCTAAACCCCTCGCCATAGTGCCGCTCCGCATCGCTTCCCCCCAAACACCACACGCTGTCCCCCACCGTCACCGCCACCCCATAAGCCAGCGCCCGCGGCAATCTCCCCGCCTCCCGCCACTCCCCGTCCACTCCCTCCAACACCCACACCCGATCTTGCCACACCTTGCTCCCGCCCTCCCACGGCGGCTTCCCCGGAAACTGGGCGCCACCCCCCACCAGCAAGGCCCCCCCAGAAACCCCCGCGAACGCACCCGCCACCCCTACCCGATCCGGCAAGGAGGCCAGCCGCCCCCAGCGCAGCCCCTCCTCCCCCGCCATCGCCCCGCAGGCCCCCAGCGACAGCACCGCCAAGGCCGCGCTCCGCCCACTCACCAGCGGCTCAGAAATAAAAGAAAAGAAGTTCATCTAGAAGAGGCTTTGCCGAAACCAGAGAGCAAGCAAGCCCTCCTTGGTCAGCATCGATCATGCGAAAGCTACGGCCCCACCCCCGGGGTCACCACCCGATAGTAGCGCCGCCGCCCGCCCGCCCCCTCCGCCACTTCCTCCGTCCGACTCAGCGCCCCCGCCGCAATCTGCCGCACATTCTCCCAGCTTTTTAAATCCTCGCTCGCCTGCAAGGTATACGACCGACCCGCCACCACCGCAAACTGCAACCGCAGCCCCTCCCCAGGCAAGGCCACTAAGGCAAACCGGCTCGCCGCATCCTGCGGGTCCGTCCCGGCCACGTATTCCGCCACGTTAGATGCGCCGTCGCCATCCGCATCCCCCGCCCCATCGCTAGTCTCAACCATAAATCCCTCGAGCGTCTCCCAGTAGTCCGGCATCCCATCCTGATCAGTATCGGCTAGAGACAAGGCCGCTCCCGGAGTCGGTGCCGCCGCCGTCCACGTCGCCGCCTCATCCCCCGGGGCCGCCGCCACCGGGCGCTGCAGCGAATCCCCCAGGCCGTCCGCCTCCCGCCGCCAATGCCCGCTGTCCCCA
>CALQKQ020000213.1 GCA_943331195.2 Akkermansia muciniphila
GAACCTCCAGCGCCGCAAATTGCGAATCTAACAAACCCGCAGGCATGTAGTGGCCCCGCCGCCTCGCCAAGCGCCCCGCGATCACTTCCCGACTCCCCGCCAAATAGACAAAAAGCACCCCCTCCTCCCCCCCCACCAGTGCCTCGCGATACCCCCGCCGCAGCGCCGAACAAGCCAACACCACCCGCCCCCCCTCCGGCACCGCCCCAATCACCTGCTCCCGCAGCCGCTCCAGCCACGGAGCCCGCTCCGCATCGCTCAAGGGATGACCCGCCGCCATCCGCGCCACCGCCGCCGCGCTGTGCCAATCATCCGCATCCACAAAGGCCGCCCCCCACTGCCGCGCCACCACCTGCCCCACCTCCGTCTTCCCACACCCACTCACCCCCATCACCACTAACACTCTTGTGGGAAAAACATTGGTTCTGGCGGTTGTTGCAGGACTCAGCGGCACGTTCATAGTATTCTCTCTCCCCTTTTCCACCCCAGCTGCCATGTCTGCAAGAACTTCCCCGGCCGAAGCCTTCGAAAAAATCCCCACCGTCCTCTATGCGGACGCCCCCGAGGCCGCCGCCGCCTTGGCCCAAGAAGTGCGCGACCTCATCTTAGAATGCCGCGCCAACGGCCGCGCCCCCGTCCTCGGCCTCGCCACCGGCTCCACCCCCGTTCCCTTTTACCGCGAACTCATCCGCCTCCACCGCGAAGAAAACCTCAGCTTCGCCGACGTCATCACTTTCAACCTCGACGAATACTACGGCCTCAACCGCCACCACCGCGAAAGCTACTTCCGCTTCATGCAGGAGCAACTCTTCGCCCACATCGACCTCCAACCCCACAACATCCACCTCCCCGACGGCACCGTCCCCCTCGACGAAGTCTTCAACCACTGCGCCGCCTACGAAGACGCCATCCGCGACGCCGGCGGCATCGATCTCCAAATCCTCGGCATCGGCCGCACCGGCCACATCGGCTTCAACGAACCCGGCAGCTCCCGCGATTCCATCACTCGCCTCATCCCCCTCGACCGCGTCACCCGCCTTGACGCCGCCGCCGACTTCCTCGGCGAAGCAAACGTCCCCCGCTTCGCCATCACCATGGGCGTCGGCACCATCCTCCAAGCCCGCCGCCTCGTCATCATGGCCTGGGGTAGCAACAAAGCCGACATCGCCGCCCGCGCCATCGAAGGCCCCGAAACCGAAGCCATCTCCGCCAGCTTCCTCCAAAGCCACCCCCACGCCCGCTGCCTCCTCGACCGCGCCGCCTCCACCGCCCTCACCCGCATTCGCCTGCCCTGGCTCGTCGGCCGCGCCGCCTGGACCCCCGCCGAAACCCGCCGCGCCGTCCTCTGGCTCGCCCTCACCGAACACAAACCCGTCCTCAAACTCCGCGACGGCGAATACAACGAACACGGCATGGCCGAATTGCTCACCCGCTACGGCAAAGCCTATCACCTCAATATCGAAGTCTTTAACCGCCAACAACAAACCATCACCGGCTGGCCCGGCGGCAAACCCCACGCCGACGACACCTCCCGCCCCGAGCGCGCCGCCCCCTTCCCCAAAACCGTCCTCGTCCTCGCCCCAGAACCCCAGGACGACGTCCTCGGCATGGGCGGCACCATGGAACGCCTCGTCAGCCAAGGCCACGACGTCCACGTCTGCTACCTCACCGGAGGCGACCTCCGCATCACCGACGCCGAAGCCATCCGCTTCGCCCGCGTCCTCCTCGAAACCTCCGAACAAGACCCCCTCCGCTGGAAAGAACAAATCGACTACGCCAGCGGCATCCTCGAAGAAATCGACGCCAAAGGCCCCTTCGGCGACCCCCCAGCTCGCCTCCGCCGCCTCAAAGCCCTCATCCGCCGCGGAGAAGCCCGCGACGCCGCCATCAGCCTCGGCATCAAACCAGCCCACATCCGCTTCCTCGACCTCCCCTTCTACACCGAAGGCCGCTACCGCCAATTCCACCTCGGCGCCCCCGACATCGCCCTCGTCGGCTCCGTCCTCGCCACCCTCCGCCCTCACCAAATCTACCTCACCGGAGACCTCGCCGACCCCAGCAGCGTCCAGGGCATCGCCTTCATGGCCTTCAAAGCCGCCTGGGAAGCTCGCCTCAATCAGCCCTGGATCGAACACTGCCGCGTCTGGCTCTACCGCGGCCACCAATCCGAATACACCCCCCACGAAATCGAAATGGCCGTGCCCCTCAGCCCCGACCAACTCGCTCAAAAAGTGCAGTCCATTCAGAAATTCCAGTCCCACACCCTCCCCGACCTCCTCGACGGAGAGCGCAATCGCCAGACCGCCCGCACCTACGATGACCTCGGCACCGCCGAATACGAAGCCATCGAAGCCTTCCGCTGCTGGCACCGCTGATCCCAAGCCCCCTTCGGAAAAAGCCCCGGCTTCAGTCCGCCGCATCCCCCCAAGGCGGGACCGCGTTTGTTTTAAACCAGGCCCCTTTTCTTCCGATGACTCTTCCCTCCACCATCCCCGTGATGTTGCTCCCCCAATGCAACGTCTTCCCCCACGGCCTCCTCCCCCTCTACATCTTCGAACCCCGCTACCGCGCCATGCTCAAGCGCGCCCTCCAAACCGACCGCCTCCTCTGCATCGGCAGCCTCCAACCTAGCGACGACGAGGACGCTCTCGAAGAGGACGCCCGCATCGGCGAATTCAGCACCGCCGCCGTCATCCGAGCCTGCGTCGCCCAACCCGACGGCTCCTCCCACCTCGTCCTCCAAGGCTTGCAGCGCATCCGCCTCCTCTCCTGGGACCAATACGAACCCTTCCGCATCGCCCGCGTCGAACCAGTCGCCACCCTCTGCAAACACCCCGCCGCCGCCGCCCGCAAAGGCCAACACCTCCTCCAACGCGTCATCGGTCTCATCCAACAATCCACCGACAACGGCCGCCAACTCGCCGCCCAACTCACCAAACTCGCCGACCCAGACCACCTCGTCGATTTCGTCGCCGGCAACCTCATCCGCGACCCCCAGGCCCGCCACCCCCTCCTCGGCCTCTCCGAAGTCGAAGAACGCCTCGACTTCCTCCTCAGCCTCGTCCCCGAAACCGGCGAAAAACCCACTCCCTCCTAGCCGCGCCACCACCGCGCCACCACCGCGCCGCAGTCGCACCAAAGCAGCCCCGCAGGCAGTGGCGTGCCCCAGCCTCCCGCCCCCCGCTACTTCTTCGAAGCCCCCATCATTTTCACGCCCATCTGCAATCCCATTTTTTCCATGGCCGCCTGCTGCTCTTGGGACTTTCGGAAAACCTCTAACTGCGGTTCCGTCAAAATCCCCTCCGCCTTCGCCAACACCTGGCCGCGCAGCAGCGCCTGCTGCTCCTGGTAGCGGTTCACATTTTCCTCCGTCAACTGCGTCGGATCCATCGTCTTTTGATCGGCAAAATTGACGTCGAATTTAAAGTTGTTCCGCTCCTCATACATCGCATCCATCAACTTCGACTCCGCCTCCTCCGACAGCCCCAGGCCCTTGTCCTTCAGCTGCCCGTTGAGCGCACTGATCTGCTGGCGCTCCGGCTGCGACTTCTCAAAGCGCTCATATTGCCCATAGCCAGAGTCGCCTAGCAAACTCTTAATCTCCGCTTCGGAAGCCTCGTTCGCCGCCTTCATGGCCTCCGCGCGCTGCTTCACCTCTTCCCCAGCGCCCTGGGCCCCGCCCGCCATCGCCAAACCCACTTCCATCCCCGCATTCATCCGATCCAACAACAGCTTCGTCAGCTTCTCCTGCTTCTCCGGATCCAATCCCAGCAAATCAAAAAGATCCCGATACATAAAATCCACCTGCGGGCGCATCTGCGCCTTCATCGCCTCCCGCATCGACGGATCCTTCATCATCTCCGCCATCGCCGACATCGGATTCTTCTTCGCCTCCTCCGCCCCTGGCTTCTCCTCGCCCAGCGCCTCTTTCGCCAAGGCCTCCGCGTGCTCCGCCCCCAAGCCCTGCGGACCATCCGATTTAACCTCGGTTTTCGACCCCAGCGCCAATTTCTTCTGCGCCGTCAGCCGCAACACCTCGCGCTCCTTCTCCGCCAACCCCAACCGCCCCATCATCTCCACCTTCTGCCGCCGCTCCCACGTCGCCCACCCCCCCATGCCCAGAGCCGCCAACAACAAAGTAATCATCAAACCATTCGATTTCATCCTCCAACTCTAAAGGGCGACCCCTGCCCACGCAAGTTTTTCCCCGCACCCCCCCAACCTCAAGCTCCCCCGATCCAATGCGGCACAAAACGCGAGGCATTCCCCGTAATCCGCTGGCGGTCCTCCCGGATACCCAAGCCCGCCGGCTCCCCATCCACCATCCACACCCCCAATACCGGCCAATGCCCCTCCTGCGCCTCGTTCTCCGCCACCGCCTGGTACACCCAGCCCTCCCCACCATACGGCCCCTCCTCCTCATCCGTAACCCGACCCCGCTGCACAATCCTAATATTCGCCCCCTCCCGGCTGAAACACGGCTTGCGCACATAGCTGTCCCCCAGCAAGCCCTGCTGCCGATAACAAGGCAACAGCGCCGGGTGCGACGGAAACAACTCCCACAAGACCGCTAACATTGCTTTATTGCTCCACAACACCTTCCACGGTGCCTCCAGAAAACGACAGCCCGACCTCTCCACATGGCGCGCAAAGTCCTCCCGCAGCATCCACTCCCAAGGGTACAGTTTAAAAAGGGTCCGGATCGGCTCCTCCGCCTCATCCGTAAAACACCCCGCCCCCGCATCCCAACCCAGCGCCGCCATCGGAAGATGCCCCGTTTCTCGCCCCGCCTGCCGCGCCGTTTCCTCAAGATAAGCCAGAGTAACCTCGTCCTCCCAGCCGTCCGCCACCGAAGCAAAATGAATCTTTCCCGGCCCCACCCGCTGCCAAGCCGCCACCAACTTTTCGTGCAACCCATTCCATTGGTCCAACCCAGGTTTCACCTCCTGAAGCCACTGCCACTGCACCACCGCAGCCTCTAATAATGCCGTCGGCGTGTCGGCATTGTATTCTAATAACTGCGGCTGACCCCGCCAATCCAGCACCATATCAAATCGACCATACAAGGTGAACTCCTCCCGCTCCCAGGACTGCAACACCAGGGCAACATGCTCCGGCGCCACCCCCATCTCCTCCCAGCGCTGCTGGCGGATCACCTCCTCCGTGGCCACAATGTAAAGCTCTTGCAGCTCCGCCGCCGTCTCCTCCAGCCGCACCACCTCCCCCGCACTCATTTCATAGGCCACACTCTCATCCCAATAAACCTCCCCCGAAGCATCCCTCACCCACGAAAGCCCCAACTCCCGGACCTTCTCCTCCCCATCAGGCCGCCGCTCTTGCCGATGCCTTTTCATGATCGCGCGGAAAAAAAGCTGCCCGTGCGGCCAAACCCGCCCCGGCTGGAAGGCTGCGCCGCCCGAAAACCCGCATTCGCCTGCGATGCCGCCGTCCGCGTCGGCACCGAAGCCGCCACCTGACTGACCGCATCCGCCTCCCGATGCCAGCTCCCTCCATAATAATAGCCCCCCCGCGCCGCATCGTATTCTTGATAGCGAATCGGGTAAAACTGCCCAAACCCCGCGTGATAGTATCCCGCCCCCGGGACATAGTAGTTGTTGGGATAGGCCTGCCCTTCCGCCACCGGATTCTCCTCCCCATCGCATTGATAAAACAGCACCGGCACCCCCACCACCAGCGCCCCAGCCACCCCCATGGTGATCCAAGCACTGCGGCGACGCCGCGACGCCTCCACTTCCACCTGGGCCGCACGCTCCTCCAAGCTCATCCCGCGATCGAAGCTATGATGATTCCACACACGCCCAAAACCAGCGCCGCCCCCAAGATCGCCGCCGCCACATTCCCTTCCTCAAAAATCTTCTTGTTCAAATCCCCCGGCGTAACCCAGTCCAACAAGCGAAACGCCAGCAGCGCTAAAGCGATGCCCACCAAAGCATAAAGCACCGTGGCCGGAAGCGCCTCCCGCGTCAAATGCCACCAGAAAGCCACCGCCGGAACCGCGCCGTCTATGAGCGGAGATGCAGACAAAACAACAGGCATCCCTCCCCTTAAGACACAAACTCCCCCGTGGAAACTGAAAAAAGTCGACCCCTCCTCCCGCCGCCCTCCCCGCAAGGGCCCCAGGATCAAAGCGCCAGCGGTTTACCCCCATTTCCTTTGGCCTCTCCCCCCACCGCATGGCGCAGGCGAAGCTGCTTCGGCGTGATCCCCATGCGCTTGCGAAAATGATGCGTGAAAGCGCTCTGATCGCAGAAGCCGTGGTCCAGGGCAATCGAGGTGATGTCCTGACCCGACAACAACAGCGCTTCCGCAGCCTTCTGAACCCGCACGCGCAAGGTGAGCTCATAGGGGGAAACCCCAAAGGTCTCGTTGATCTGGCGATTCAGGCTGCGGCTAGAAAGGCCCAGGTGCTTCGCCAGCTCCACCGCGCTAACAGACCTGTTAGCATTTCTTCGCAGGTATTCCACCGCCCGCGCCGCTTCCGTCAGCGGTTGCAAGACGGCCCGCCCCTGGTCCCGCCGCGTGATCCCCATGAGCCCAATCAAGGCACCATCCCGCCCCCGCAGCGGCACTTTGCTCGTCACCCCCCA
>CALQKQ020000214.1 GCA_943331195.2 Akkermansia muciniphila
CCCCCGGAAAATCTTCCGCTTCAATATCCCCCAACCTCAGCGCAGCGGCCAGCGCACCGTCATCCTCGAAGGCATCCACCAGTCCTACGGCGAACGCAAAATCTACACCGGCCTCGACCTCGAAATCGAGCGCGGCGAACGCACCGTCCTCATCGGCCCTAACGGCGCCGGCAAGTCCACCCTCATCAAAATCATCGCCGGCGAAATCCCCATCTCGGGCGGCCTCCGCAAACTCGGCACCAACCTCAAACTCGGCTACTTCAGCCAACACCGCAGCGCCCAGCTCGAACCCGAATTCACCGTCCTCGACGAAGTCATGCGCGCCTGCCCCACCCTCCGCGAAGACGACGCCCGCGCCATCCTCGGCAGCTTCCTCTTCCGCAAAGAAGACGTTTACAAACGCTGCAAAATCCTCTCCGGCGGCGAAAAAAGCCGCCTCAATCTCGTCAAGTTCCTCGTCGACCCCCCCAACCTCCTCCGCATGGATGAGCCCACCACCCCCCGCGATATCTCCAGCATCGAAGGCCTCACTCAGGCCCTGGAGCGCTACGAGGGCACCCTCGTCTTCATCAGCCACGACGTCCACTTCATCCGCTCCCTCGCCACCAAGGTCCTCCACATCAACAACGGCAAGGTGATGCCCTTCGCCGGCGGCTACGACTACTACCTCGAAAAAAGCGGTCAGGAAAATGCCCGCGCCGCCCTGGTTTCCCAGTAGCCCGCTTCAGCATACCGCCTGGGCTGACATCGGCTATCCCACGGCGGCAACCTTGCTGCCGCCGAAGCATCCGCTTTTTTTAGGAGCGCGCCGAAGGGAAGGAGGCTAGGCCAAAAGCCTACCGTCCCGCCCCCGGCTTCCCTAGCCGCGCCAAGGCCGCGTCCACATAGGCCCGCAGCTGCGCCGTCTCCCCCACACTCAGCTTGGTCCGCTCCGCCATGTCCGGCAGGATCGACTCCCATTCCCCCGCCCCATACTTGGCCACCGGCTCCACCGCGTGGCACTTGGCGCAGCGCCCCACGTAAAGGATCCGCCCCGCTTCCAAGGCCGCCATGCTCGCCGTCCCACCCCCCGCCAGCTCCGCCACCCGCGGCGCCGCCGTCTCCAGCGAAACACAGCTCGCCAGCCCCAGCCCCAGCCCCAGGCCCGCCCGAGCGCACCCCGCCGCGACTGCGCCAACGCCGCCAAACGGCCCTCGTTTCCACCTTGTCGACTCTCTGCTCATGTCATCACTGAGGTTATCAAGCTTCGCCTGCCCGCCGGTTTTCTGCGGATATGCCTAGAAGTGGAACCCCAAAATCGCCCGCACCTGGGCCTCAGGCTCGCCCGCCACATCCCCCAGTTGAAACAGCGCCGCCGCCGTCGCGAAAAAGCTTCCCTGCCGGAAACTCGCATTCGGCCCCGCATAGAAAACCGAGTCGCCCGCCTCCTCCCAGTCGGCAAACTCCACTTCGTGCAGCGCCTCCACTCCCACCAAAAACGACGGTGCCACCTGCCAACTCGCCCCCATCGTGTTCTCAATTACCCCCACCCGCTCATCCAGCGACCGCCATCCCTCCCCCTCCCACTCCGCTTCCAGCACGAAATTATACACCAGCGCCAAGGGCCCAAAGTTCTTCTGCAACAACAGCTTGCCCTCCACCGCCAGCTTTTCCGGCCCCGCCAGCACCTCCCCATAAAGCGCCGACCCCAGCGCCGCCGTATTCGGATCCGTCAGCGCATAAATCGCCTCCACCCCCGCCGTCCGCCACTCCGTCTCGTCCCGGCCCGTCTCCAGGTCCGTGTGCCGCCAGTCCGATAGATAAAACCCCAGCTGCAGCTTCTCCGTCACCCCAAATTCCACCTCAGTGCGAAACTCATATCGGTTGCGGTCGCCATAGTCCTTAAACGTAAACCACTGCTCAACCTCCAGCAATCCCTTCGGTGCCGTGGTCGCTTCGTAGTTGTAAACAAAGCGACGCTCACTCCCTTCCGCCGCACTCGCCCCCAGCAGCCCCAAGGCCAGCGCCACTCCCGGCCACCAGGCCCCACGAGGAGAAGGTGCCCCCGCGCGCCGCAGGGCAGGGGAGATCAGGCGCATCATCAAAGCAGAGGTCGAGAGGGGTTTCATGGATCGCAGAGGTGGGTAGTTCAGGTGAGTAGCGTCCGGCAGCAGGACTCAGCGCGGCGCACGCCGCCCGATTCCCCTCCCGGCATTTGATGCGACTGGGTCTCAATCGCAGAGCTAATGAGACCCGGTATCAAGTTACGTCAAACTGAAAAAGAAAAATTCGTTCATTTCTAAGCTCTCCCAAACGGTCTCCGCCTGCTACCTACTGGCCCCCAGCACCAGCAAGCGCTGCCGAGGCTCGCCGAAGCAAACCAATCGGATGGGACCCCAGGGCGAGACCCTCGAGCGACGACTCCGCCTTCGATGCGCCGCGCGCCAGTTTGGGACATCGTGCAAATTACCTGGAAAATGATGCGCGCGGCGACGCCGCAGCGAAATGATGCGCGCTGCGGTGGTGCTTGATGCGCGCTGCGGTGGGGCTTGGCCCAACGCCAATGACCTCCCCAATGGCGGAAGATCTGCCCCAAAGGGGCAGCGCATACCAGCCCAGGGCCAGGCCCTGGGGAAGCCAAGGCCCCCGATCCCCGCGTTCTGAAGGAACGCCGCATCCCGACGCGCGGCGGGCCTTGGCCCCATCCACCTCGTCACACAAATTACCCGGTAAATTACTTCTCTAAGCTCGCCTTAAAGCTCCACGCCCTCTCCCCGCGATGACGCTGACCTCCATTTTGCACTTTCCCCCTCCGCCTCCCCCCACTAGGAAACTTGCCCCGGCGCCGCGCCTCCCCGCCCGCCATGGCCAGCATTATCCCGCTTTCCTATGACTTCTCCCGCCCTCCTCGTTCTCGCCGCCGGCATGAGCAGCCGCTACGGAGGTCAGTCTAAGCAAACCGATCAGATGGGCCCCCAGGGCGAGACCCTGCTCGACTACTCGGTCTTCGATGCGCAGCGCGCCGGTTTTGGCCGAGTGGTGTTCATCATCCGGCGCGAAGCCGAAGCCGTTTTCCGCGAGCGGGTGGTCGCCCGACTGGAGCCGCACCTGCCGGTGTCGCTCGTCTATCAGGATCTTGCCGACCTCCCGGGCGGCCTCGACCTCCCCGTCGGTCGGTCCAAGCCCTGGGGCACCGGCCACGCCGTCCTCGCTGCCCGGGAGGAAATCCGCGAGCCCTTTTGCGTCATCAACGCCGACGACTTCTATGGCCGCGAAGCCTTCGCCGCCATGGCCGCCTTCCTTCGGCGTCCCCCACCCGCCGACGGCCCCTTAGCCTTGGCGATGTGTGGCTACGAACTCCGCCGCACCCTTTCCGAGCACGGCAAGGTAGCCCGCGGCCTCTGCGCCACTACCCCCGACGGACTCCTCCGCAGCGTCACCGAGCTTACTGACATCTACCAAATGCCCGACGGCGCGGAGAACCGCCCCGCCTCTGGCCCGCTCATGCCCCTTTCCGGTCTAGAGACCGTCTCCATGAACCTCTGGGGCTTTCCCCCAGAAGTCTTTCCCGCCTTCGCCGAGGGCTTCGCCGCCTTCTTGGAAAGCCATCTCCACCATTCCCAGGCCGAGTTTTACATCCCCCTTGCGGTGGACCGCCTCCTCCAATCCGGCCGCGCCACCTGCGCCGTGCTTCCCACTGCCGCGCAGTGGTTCGGCGTCACCTACCAACAGGATAAACCCCTCGTCCAGCAAGCCCTTCAAGCCATCATCGCCACCGGGGCCTATCCCGCCCCCCTCTGGGGCTAAGCCGACCAAGCGCGGCCGCCTTTCTGCCTCTTTCTCAATCGTCCGAGCGCCCTGTCAGCAGCGGCAGCAGGTAATAGAGCAAATAGGCCAAGGAACTCACAAAGGCGGCCACATAGGTCAAGCCAGCGGCATCCAAGACTTCATTCACGCCCCGCTCCTCTTCCCCGGGGCGGATCATCCCGCTGCGCGCCAACAGCGCCTTGGCCCGCCGACTGGCGTCAAATTCCACTGGCAAGGTGACCAAATTAAACAGCATGATGATCGCCATCCCCCCCGCCATCACCAGCAGCCCCAGCTTGAGAAGCCCCAGCAGAGAAAAAACAATCGGCAGAAACATCATCGCCCCCGAGGCAAAGCTGGTAATCTTCACCGCGCTCATCCGCCAAGCCAGCGGCGCATAGGCCTGGGCGTGCTGCAGCGCATGTCCCGCCTCATGGGCCGCCACCCCCAGCGCTGCCACCGAGCGGTGACCATACACGGTCTCCGACAGCGCCAGCCGCTTGTGCAGCGGATCGTAGTGGTCCGACAAAACCCCCGCATACGGCACCACTTCCACGTCGTAAATCCCCGCCTGCCGCAAGATTTGGCTCGCCGCCTGTGCCCCCGTCAGCCCCGAAGTGGCCTCCACGTCGCTCCAGCGACGGAATTTCGATTTCACCCGAGCCCCTGCGATCAGGGAAATCGCCATCGTCCCGCCGAACAAAAGAATAAAAGTAAGCATAGCAGCAAAAGCGCCGAACCTCAGCGCATACCCTTAAAACGCCGCCACCGCCCGCTTTCGGGTATAAATTTCCCTGCCGATTCTACTGGCTCGCCATCTCACCCCGCCCCCACTTCGCCCTTTTCCCCTTTCCCTCGCCGTTTTCCGCTGAAAGTTTCCCCCCCTCTGCACTTATCACGTTCACACCCTACACTTCGCAACCTCACCCTCACATGACCTCCCGCCGTTCCTTCCTCAAGAAAACCGGTGCCGCCAGCCTCGCCGCCGGCAGCCTCGGTTTCCCCTCCATCCTCCACGCCGAAAATAAAGGCGACAAACTCAAAATCGCCATGATCGGCGTCGGCGGCATCAGCGGCAGCCACGCCGGCATGATCAAGCAAGCCGGCGACATCGTCACGGCTTACGTCGACGTCGATACCACCAAGTACGGCAACTACGAAGCCAACAAAACCGACCCCAACTGGAAGGACGCCAAAGGCTTTCAGGATTACCGCAAAATGTTCGACCAAGTCGGCAAAACCTTTGACGCGGTCATGATCGGCGTCCCCGACCACCACCACTACCCCGCAACCGCCCTCGCCATGATGGCCGGCAAGCACTGCTACACCCAAAAGCCCCTCACCCACACCGTCTGGGAAGCCCGCCAACTCCTCCAAGCTGTCGAATCCAAAAAATTGGTGACCCAAATGGGCAACCAAGGCCATGCCAACGACGGCAACCGCCGCATTTACGAATACGTCAACAGCGGCATCCTCGGCGACATCACCGAAATCCACTGCGTCTCCAACCGCCCCATCTGGCCCCAGGGCGGCCCTCGCCCCACCGGCAGCGACCCCATCCCCGCCGGCTTGGACTGGGACCTCTGGATCGGTGCCGCCCCCATGCGCGACTTCAAAAAGGATGTCTACCATCCCTTCGCCTGGCGCGGCTTCCTCGACTTCGGCGGCGGTGCCCTCGCCGACATGGCCTGCCACACCATGGACTCTATCTTCATGTCCATGAACCCTGGCTACCCCACCTCCGTGGAAGTCCTCGAAATCAACGGCCAAAGCACCGACATGTTCCCCACCGGCGCCATCCTCCGCTGGACCTACGGCCCCGGCAAACTCCCCAACGGCAAAGACCGCCCCGGCTTCACCGTCACCTGGTATGACGGCAAACTGAAAAACGAAAAAGGCGAAGACGCCCTCGCCCTCGAGCGCGTCGCCAAGGCCATCGGCGAAGACAAACTCCGCATGCCCGACGGCTCCCTCCAGAAAATCCCCACCAGCGGCAACGTCTACATCGGCACCAAGGAAAGCCTCCTCGTCACCGGCGACTACGGCGACCGCTCCCGCATCATCCCCGAAGCTAACATGCAGAAAATCGGCAACCCGCCCAAGCTGCTCGAGCGCTCCATCGGCCACTACGAAGAATGGCGTCAGGCCTGTCTCGGCAACAAGCCCTCCGACTTCCCCGGCTCCAACTTCCGCTACTCCGCCCCCTTCACCGAAACCATCCACCTCGGCAACGTCGCCCAGCGCGTCGAAAAGGGCAAAAAGCTGCTCTGGGATGCCAAGGCCATGGCCTTCAGCAACAGCCCCGAAGCCAATCGCTTCATCTCTAAACCCTACCGCGCCGGCTGGGAATTCAAGATCAGCTGAACTCACCCCCTCCCGCAGCTCACTCCAGGCGCTTCCCGGTCCCCCCGGGAAGCGCCTTTTTTCATGCCCAGGCCCCATCTCCTCGCCGTCCATCCCCTCCCTCCATCCCCTTCCGCAGCACCTGCCGCGGATTATTGCGCGGATTCGTCACTGGTTTTGCCTTATCCATCAATAAGCATTAGCATTAGTCTACCCCTCTGTTGATTCTAAGGCCCATAGGCAGCATTCCTGCATAGATCCTCATGCTCCTTAGGGCAAATTCACCTTACTAATCCGAATCCCCCCCCATCCCAGTCCTCTCAAATGTGAGAATAATACAGCTTGATTTATCTCCTTAGTGTTGGTTATGGTCACCCAAAGAATCCCCTCCTCCCGAGGGAATTTCCCCAACCTCCAGTTTCTGCCCGCCAGCTTCCTGCGGGCGAACTAGTCCCTCCTGACTC